>JAIXTO010000180.1 GCA_027483885.1 Rhizobiaceae bacterium | reverse complement strand
CATCATGCAACCCCTACAACGTTCTCAATGACTTGCGGATCAGAAAGCACCACATCGGGCCGTCCCTCGGCCATCACATGGCCGCGGTTCCAGACGACCACGCGATCGGCATAGCGGGCGACGACGTCCATGTCGTGTTCCACGAACAGTGCCGTGACCCGGGCTTCCTTCAGCGCGGACATCAATGTTTCCATCAAGGTGAAACGCTCGATGGCGCTCACTCCGCTGGTCGGTTCGTCAAGCAGCACCAGTCTCGGCTTCAAGGCGATTGCAATGGCGATGTCGAGAAGTTTGCGCCGCCCTTCCGGCAGTGTCGAAGCTATCTTGTCCGCCGCGTCTCCAAGAGAGAACATCTCCAGCAGCGCCATGGCTTCTCGGCGCCGTTCTGGTCGATCGAGCGGGCGTATCGCATCCCAGAGGCCATCCCGGGCCGCGATCGACAACATCACATTGTCGATGACGCGCTGATCGGAAAAGAGTTGGGGTATCTGGAACGCGCGCGCGATGCCGCGGCGGGCAATGGCGCGCGGAGAAAGTCGCGTGATCGGTCGGCCGTCGAGATAGACCTCTCCTGCGAACGGACGGAGGTATCCGGTGCAGAGATTGAGGAATGTTGTCTTTCCGGCTCCATTCGGGCCAATGATTGCCAAGAACTCGCCTTGAGAAATTTCCAGGTTAACGCCATCGGCAGCCTTGACGCCTTGGAATGCGACCTGAAGGTTCTCCGCCTTGAGAAGTGGGACGCTCATATCGCGCGCTCCTTGCGCTTTGGATTGAATAACCCGAACAGCCCGTTAGGCAAAAAGAAGATCACGACAAGCAATGCTATGCCGACAATCATGCTCCAGGAGTCGGTGATTCCAGCTGCGACCGTGTGGGTGAGTTCGAGGAAAGTCGAGCCGATAAACGGCCCCGCCACCCCGCCAACACCGCCGAGAACCGCAACAAGAATCAGATGGCCGGACTCGGTCCAGTAGGCCATTTCAGGCAGCACATGGCCTATCGCCAGTGCCGCGATCGCGCCACCAAGGCCGGCCAGTGCAGCTGAAAGCGTATAGGCAACCATAAGAATGCCGCCCACCGGTACGCTCAGATACGCCAACCGGACTTCGTTGGTGTGGACGGCCGAGAGCGAATGGCCAAGAGGACTTTTCAGGTATGCGTTCACGATTAGACCGACGGCTGGGATCAGGAGCACGGTTGTGAGAAACAGGATGAGGTCGATCGTCTGCTCTGCGGCAGCTATGCCGAAAAAGGTCGGACTTGCGACCCGCATGCCATCCGTTCCGCCGGTGTAGCTGTAGAGTTTCGACAGGAGGGAAAAAAGAACCATCGACACCGCAAGGTTCAGCATGGCGAAAAAGATAGCGCGGTAGCGGACCATGAAGGCACCAATGATTACGCCTGAAAGCGCCGATATGAAAGTCGCACCAACTAAAAGGCCGACAAAATCGCTTAGCCCGAGATCGCGCCCGAGGAATGCCACGCTATAGGCACCTATGGCGAAAAACATGGCATGTCCTATGGAGATGAGCCCGGCGCGCAGCAGAACCGCGACGCCTAGCGCTGCAAAACCCTTGGCAATGGCCAGGGTCAGGGCAAACTGGAGCCAGGGGGTCGAAATGCCGGCCGCACAAACGGCGACCAGCGCAACAGTGATGAGAAGCAGCTTCTGCATGGTTCAGATTCTCCTTGCCGCGACTGATCCGAACAGTCCGTACGGTCGGATGAGCAGAACGACGAGCATGACGATATAGGGGGCAACGGCATCGAGGGCGGGCAGGTAGTAGATCGCCAGCACGCGCGCGACGGCGACGATAAGCGCTGCGACGGCGGCACCCTCGATGCGACCAAGCCCACCGATTGCGGCCACAGCGAAGGCAAGGACCATGGTATCTGCGCCCAGGCCGGGCGTCACGCCCGAGGTCGGTGTGGCCAGCGCCCCTCCGAGTGCTGCGAGAAAGATCCCCAGCGTGAAGGCGATCATGAACACGCGGTCTGTGTTGATGCCCATGGCCTGCGACATCTCACGATCTGCAACGACCGCTGCAATCAGACGGCCCAAGCGGGTATGTCCGATGAGGAATTTCAACCCCACGATGGTGAGTATCGCCAGCCCGATCAGAAGAAGCTGGTAGTTAAGGTAGACAACACCGCCAAAGGTGACGCTCCCAAGCAGGCCCATCGGGGTATCTTCGTAGAGCGAATTGACGCCAAACACGATGCGCTGCAGGTCTTCCAGGATAAGGAACAAACCAAACGTTACGAGGATCTGCACGGCTTCTGATTTGCCGTAGGTCCATCGCACGATGGTGCGTTCGATCGCCGGTCCGAATATTCCAGCGACCAGAGCGGCGCTAACCAGCAAAGAAGGAAAGGTCAGCCAGGCGGGCAACCCGGAGCCGATGATCCATAGCCCCAGGGAGGCTGCGGCGTATGCTCCAATCGAATAAAAGCTTCCGTGCGCAACGTTCAATATGCGCAAGACGCTAAAAACGAGCGTCAGCCCAACTGCAACGAAGAAGATCAGCGCAGCATTCGCAAGCGCGTCAACCAGAATAGGGATTAATATTTGCAGCATTGTGAACTCCGCACCGCTGATCCATCAGGATATGCACCAGGATCTTCGTGACGCGCTGATAGTTCGCGCAACGAATGTCAGGGTTTTGAAACGCAGTCTCCGGCAGACAGGCATGCTGGGCACATCTGTCCACCGGTTCAGGACGCTTACTGGTAGGAACCCGGCTGCGGCTGCGTCGCCGCAAATCCGTCTGGAAGGGAGGAGATCCAGCCAATCGGATCACTGTTCATTGGCGGCATTAGCGCCTTGCCGTCATAGCGCGCCATCCGGCCCAGTACCGGGAAGGGAAGATCTGGGGATGTCGTCGTCATTCCGACGATCTGATCCACGATACCGTCGTTATCCTCCCGGGTCGTCGTCGTTCCGGTAAGTGTCTTGACAACACTTCCGCGCATTGCAGCGGCGACTTCATCTCTGCTCGGCCACTTGCCGCCATTGGTTTTCATGGCGGCCTCATAGGCGTGCTTCACATACAGGAAACTGTTTGCCATCTTCATGGCTGGAAATACGGGGTAGGCTCCATACTTTGCGCGGTAGGCTTCGACGAAGGCCTTTGCTTCCGGATTGGACGTAGCATCCGGTGACTTCCACCAGCCATCACCGAGCACGCCGACAATGACGCCTTCAGGGATCGTCACATTCTGCAGTGAGGATTCACCGAGAGCAAAGATCACCTGGCTCCGGGAAAACAGTCCACGCGGCGTGGCCTGTCGCACGAAATTCTCCAGATCTCCGCCCCAGAGATTGGAAAAGACCACATCCGGTCGGGCGGCCGTGAGACGGGAAATCTCTGTTTGAAACGTTGCTGAACCAAGCTTGGGATAGAGTTCCGCTACGATTTCCACGTCCGGCTTCATTCTCTTGATCGCAGCGATGAAGATGTTGGCTGCATCATGACCGAACGCATAGTCCGGATTGATGATGGCGATCCGCTTCACGTCTGGCTTGACCGATAGAAGATAGAGGGCGAACGAGAGGAATTCTGGAACCGTGTTGCCATTTGGTCGGAAGTAGTAGGGATGCGCGCCCTTGGCAAAGAGCTGGTGGGTGTCGCAGTTCCAGCCCACCGTCGGGATCTTCAATTCATCGACAATGGGGGCAAGTGCCATGCAATTGCCGCTGGACAGAGCGGCAACCATGATTTCGTTCGTCTTGTCGGCAGAGAGCTTTCGGAACTCTGTGATCACGCCCTCGGTGCCTTGCGCCTCGTCCACAAATGTTGGCTGCAGCGGCACGCCATTAATGCCGCCGGCGGCATTGATCTGTTCGACCATCAATTCGGCGGCGTTGCGACCCGGCAATCCATAGGCGGCTGTAGCGCCGGAAGTGAACGAGAATACGCCGATTCCGAGGACGCTTGGCTTTTCTTCGGCTTGTGCAGTTGCGCCGGTGAGTGCTGCTGCGCATAGCGCGCCAGCGGCAAGGAATGTTCTGCGAAACATAGACATGAGTACCCCTCTTCAAACGATGTTCGTTTCTTTGGCCGGGCTGACCTGAGCCGTCCGTTTTTTGCCTGCAAATCATTGCGTCAAACCTTGAGATATGCAAGAAAAATCACTGTGAAATATCACCGTGATTTGAGGCGGCTGCTCCGGCGCTGATCGGAGGGCGCGCGGCGCGATTGCCCCCAGGGAGTTTGAACCAGATGCAAAACTTGAAATTTACCGTCGAAACCCTGCACGGGCAGGAGACCATCGATGCCGACGTGTCGACCTTGATCATTGCCGGGTGGGCTGGCCGCGACAAGGAGGCCATGGAGCATCATATCCGGGAACTCGAGGCGCTGGGTGTTGCCCGGCCGGGCTCGACGCCGACCTACTACAGGGTCGCCGCCGCGCGATTGACGCAGGAGGCAGAAGTCGAGGATGCGGGCCCCCATTCCAGCGGTGAGGTCGAGACCTTTTTGCTGTCCAGTGGCGGGGTGCTCTATGTCGGTGTCGGCTCGGATCATACCGATCGACAGGTTGAGACGGTGGGTGTAACCATCTCCAAGCAAATCTGCGACAAGCCGGTGGCCACATCAGTCTGGTGCTATGAGGACGTGGCCGCCCACTGGGACAATCTGATCTTGCGCAGCCATGCCGTCATCGACGGCCAGAAGGTGCTTTACCAGGAAGGAGCGGTTTCAGGTCTCTTGGAACCCGACATTCTCATTCGTGGCTACGAGGGACGCGACAACCTGCCCGACGGGACGGCCATGTTTGGCGGAACCATGCCGGCAATCGGCGGGATCCGTATGGCAAGCCGGTTCGAGGCCGAGCTGGTAGACCCTGTACTCGATCGCCGAATCCAGTTTGCCTATGATGTGAAGGTCCTGCCGATCCGTGGATGATCGCCAAAGAGGGCGCCAAACCCAATTGCAATTCTCATGTCACAAGCCTTATGTGCGTGCTTGTATGCGGCGAGCCATGTCCACGTTCTTTGTGGGAGCGGATATGCAACTCGGATGTGCAATCAATAGTATTTGGCGCCCGATCTGGTTCCGGGATGCAGGACTTCAGGATGACCGAAACCACCGATAAGTCAGAAGCCCCGAAGCGCCGGGCAAAGGCCCCGGCAGTGACCGGGTCTTTGCGAGAGGTCGCCTATGATGCGATCAAGCAGAAGATTATTTCTTGTGAGTTGAGGCCGGGGGAAGTTTTGAACGAGGCAGCCCTGAGTGCTGCCCTCGATATCGGTCGAACGCCCGTGCATCAGGCGATCGATCGGTTGGTGACCGATGGTCTCATCGACGTCATGCCGCGCAAGGGTATCATGGTCAAGCCGGTGACGCTGGACGAGATCCTCAACATCATCGAAGCACGGCTGGTGAACGAATCGTACTGCGCTCGCCGCGCCGCCGCGCATGCGGATGCCAGCGATGTCGCACGTCTACTGGCAAATCTCGAAGCCACCTGGGTCGCCGCGAAAGAGCGGGCCATCGACAAGATGATGCTTCTGGACCGGCAGTTCCACGGCTATCTGTCGGGCATATCCAGAAACGATATCCTCGTCGATATTCTCGGCAATCTTCACGATCGCTCGGCGCGGCTCTGGTTCATCTCGTTGCGGGCGAATGAGCAGCATGTGCGCGTTTGTGAACAACACGCGGCGATTGTGGAGGGGATTCGCCAGTATGATCCAGATGCCGCCGAAAAAGCGATCCGCAAACACATCGAGGCATTCCGGGAAAACCTGACACTACAACTTTGACAACCGGAAAAGAATGTAAGCGGTAGTGCGCCTATTGCGACGTCAAAGCAGTGGATTGAAAACGGTGCCAACAAATGAATATACAATCAGCAATTTGGTGCCTTCGCTGAGACTGGTCTTGATCTCCCCAGATCAGGCAAGGAGCCTTTGCCGCCCCTTGTCTGGTTTCGAGAGCAAACCCATCAAATATGGAATCCACTTTTCAGATCTGAATTGCGCGAAAGTTATGGGTTAGAGTATTGAAATCGCCTTCTTTTCTCGCGGAACTGCCTCCATCCGATGAATGAACTGTTGGTAGTCGGCTATTAAAAGCTAAGCGGCATACCGAAGTTCACGTAAATCGTATCTCCGCTCAATGAATTTTCCTTTTTGAAGTCGTGAAGATAGTTCAAGCTGGCTGTCACCGATCCAAATTGCTTCGAAAGACCAATTCCAAACGCAACCTGTTCAGCTCGACCGTTCGTAACGCCACCGTAGAACGTGCCGTTGTTGACATCATCCTCAACCTGTTTGCGCCAATAGCCAACTGGTCCAATTTTGAATATTCCAACATCTTTCATCGCCGTCCAATTGACGAGAAACTCGTCGCCTGAGTGGTAGTCGGTCGCATTGTTTGTCGTATGCATGAAATAGTTGAAATCGCCTGAAATGTTCCATCCTTCTCGAAGAAAGCTGAAGCCAGAGCTGAGAGTTGTGGTGAACGTATTCGCACCCTCGTTGACTGCGTTCGTTGCAGTTGAGAACGAACCTGTTGGAAGAGTGAACGCCACTCCCGAACTGACAAAAATTCCAGGTGCGACGGTCCACGAGAGCCGCAGCGGGGATAGCGTGATATCGCTGAGACCTGTTCGTTCCCCCTGGTCGCCGAAAATAGTCTGATCGACATATGCCCATGGAATGGTTGCCGATGCCGAATAGACTCCTCCGAGAATTTCATAGTCCGTCGCCCATTGAAATTGCTGGACGGTAATGGCGAGACTTTTTTTGATGGCGACTTTATCATCGCCTATGTAGATGTCGCCGTCGAAATAGGCGTTCAGGCTGCCGAAATAGAATCCCGGTGGTGGACTTGCGCCAATTGGAACTCCGATTGTGGCGCCCGAAGGCATTGTCGGGGGAACACCCGGTTCAGTAGCTGCGGCTTTGTCCGACGCAATACTGATCAAGGCGAGCGCAATAGTTAAACTCTTTTTCATGTGTCACCCTCTTTTATGTTCGCTTTGCTGAACCTCGTTAAAATTGCGGTTCAGCAAATCACCTTCATAAATTGGGGGGCATGGTGCCATCGCGGATGACAGCCATATTTGGAGAAACGGTAGCCATCGGCCTAGGGCCTGTGTCCGAAACGATGTGTTTCAGATTCACGATCTTTTGGATTGTCTGCCGGCCTCACACGTCTGCGCGAATAAAGGGGCCATATCACCGCACTGGCACTTGTGGCGCACTCGGTTTCATGATGCCAAGCTTGTCACTTAAAATGAGGCCGAGGCCTCTGCTGGGCAGGCCGCTTGCATACCGAGTTTCCGGCATCATATCTACGATCGACCCGGATCAGGACGAGGTGGCGCATAGATGAAACAGACAGTTTCCAACACCCAACTTCTCAATCGTATTCTGCTCACCGGCCGTCTACGCCAGTTCCAGATCATCCTGCAAGTTGCTGAACTTGGCAGCATGCACCGGGCTGCACGCGAACTGGGCGTTTCGCAACCGGCTATCACGAAAACCATCCGTGAGCTCGAGGACAAGCTGGAATTGCCGCTGTTCGAGCGGCAGCCGCGCGGAATGCGTCTGACGGCAGCCGGTCGCGAGGTGATGCCCTATCTGCGACGTATACTGGATGTCGCGGGGCGCTGTGCCGAAACAGTCGCCGTGCGTCATAACAATGGATCGGCAATCGTGCGTGTCGCATCCGTTGCGGCTGGAATCGGTGGCTTGTTGGCGCCCTATGTGGAAGGCTTCACGCGGGCCTATCCCGATGTCCAGATGAAGATCGACGAGATCGACGGGCGCCAGATTGGTGCCTTTGCCTCGCAGGATGACTATGACGTCTTCGTGTGCCGGGCGCCCGAGACGATCCCGGAAGCGTGGACCTTCCTGCCGATGCTTGCGGATCAGAACGTGATTATCGGCTCGGTACAGCATCCGCTGGCCGAGCGCTCCAACGTCAGCCTCGATGATCTTGCCGCCTGCGCCTGGCTCATTCCACCGGCGGGCGTCAGTGCTGTGGGCCTATTTGAAACTCTGTTTCAAGATAGCCTGCCACCATCCACCTGCCGGGTGGAAACGCGCGTGCCCGTCCTCATTCGCGCCATCCTGGATCAGCGCAACCTGCTGTCCATCGTGCCGCTCAGCATGTTCCGCTCCGAAATCGACGAGGGGCGCCTGAGCCGCATCCCGTTTGATCTCGGCGGTTCCATTGCGCCGCTCGGCCTTATGATCCGCCGCGAGCAGGCGGGAGAGGCTGCGCGCCGGCTGATCGACTATCTCACCGTGCGCGCTTCCCTGCGTTCCAAATAGGGTCAGCCTAGCGCCGCTCCTTGCCCGCGCAGAAGAACTCGCGGTGATGGCTCACCAGGTTGCCGAGGAGAACCGACGGCTACGCGTCATCAAAGAGCGCATCACGATCACGCGGCGTGACGTCCGCAAAATCATCTCAGCGGCAATGGAGGAGGGGGCCGCAGGCAACTGGCAGTCAGTCGAAGATGCCCTTGTGTCCGCCATAGCGAGGCTCAAGACCGCAAAGACGACCGCTGCCCTGGAGGCTTGCCTCGACGAACTGACGTTGCTGAGCGAAGAAGCCGTCAACATGCTGGAAGTTCAGTTCATTCCTCAAAAATCCGACACCAATGATAGCGGAAACCGCCATCACATACAGAATTCAAAAACCGAATCCTTAAATGAACTTGAACCTCGCTACAGAAATGAGCAGGGCGAGAGGGCGGTGCAAAAGCCGAGAGAGCCTGCCGAGCCGATAAAGGCTTTCCCATTGGGTATGGTGCTTCGGGCTTGCCCACAGATCTCAGATTACGCGACGGGGCGCGCAATCTCGCATTGGGGCGACCTGATGACGGCTGCGGTTGTCGTGCGCACCATGCTCGGGGTCAGTCCTTCGGCTTATCAGGACGCGTGCGAGGCGATGGGGCCGGAGAACGCCGCGGTCGCGATGGCCTGCGTACTGGAGCGGGCAGGGCACATCAACACACCCGGCGGATATCTGCGCGACCTGACAAGGCGTGCTGAAAGGGGTGAGTTCTCGCTTGGGCCGATGCTGATGGCATTGCTTCGGACGCAAGAGCCCGATGGGCGAAGGTCGGCATGATACGTCGCTCCATGACGCTAAAGCGGCTGTAGTAACACCTGCAACTCAATTGTCAGCCGTACAGAGGAACGTTTTGTCCAACAAATCCAGAGGGATGCCTCTATGGGGCTATTGTTCCAAGACCTATGTTCACAGATCGTATCACAATGCTCTCTAGCTATATCAGGCTGATGGTTCTAGCGTTCCTCCCAAAGCCGCCAGATCTCTGGAACTCCGCTGTGATTGCCTGCCCGGTTTTGCCCTCTTATTCTCTGAACGGAGGGCCAGTGCTCATCGACCTAATCCCTGAGTAGATGCCCTACGACTTCTTGTTAAAATGCGGCAGGGTTTCTTTAGATTGGGCTCAAAGGAGTGGCGCAACGGTTGATGACCGCGCTGCGAAACCAGAAATCGCCGAGCGGGTCCAGAAGTGTGCCCGGCGCGGTTCAGTATCGCACCCAGCCAGATTCTACGTAAGCTCGCCTCATATCCACGACAGAACGAACTCGCCACGGCCTTGCGCGAGGTCGGCCGCGTCGAGAGGACCCTGTTCATGATCGGCTGAATTCTGGATGCCGAGTTGCTACGTCGAGCTCAGATTGGGCTTAACAAGGGCGAGGCCCAGCATGCGCTGAAGCGGGCAATCAGCTTTCATCGTCGGGGCGAAATCCGCTACCGTTCCGCCGAAGGGCAACACTACCGGATCGCAGGCATGAACTTGCTCGCAGCGATCATCATCTTCTGGAATACGATGAAACTCGGCGACGCCGTCGCTAGAAAGAAACGCGAGGGGAAGCAGCTATCGCCCGATCTGCTGGCCCATATCTCTCCGCTGGGATGGGAACACATCAACCTCACGGGCGAATATCGGCGGCCAAAGCCTTAGCGTAGGATTCCGCCCCCTCAGGCAAACGACCCCTACGAGGCCGCAACGCAGAGCCTCAATTAGGGGAAACATTCCCTTGGATCATGGTGTCTCAAGGTGCCCGACATCACAAAAAAGATGACTTATTAACTCTTGTTTATGGCCGAGTTTGATGGTTATAGGGCGGCTGTTATTGCGGCCGGGCGGAATGCCGCCAGAGAGGATTGAGCCATGAGACGAATACTTGCCACTGCGGCAATCTGCGCAGCCATCGGTCTGACCGCCATGCCGACCTATGCGGCCTCCACGAACTATCCGCTGACGATCGAAAACTGCGGTGTCAGCGTCACCTTCAACAAGGCTCCCGAGCGGGCGATTGGCCTCGGCCAGAACAGCGCGGAAATCATGCTGCTGCTCGGCCTTGAGGACAAGATGGTCGGCACCGCCTTCTGGCCGAACAAGGTTCTTCCGCAGGTGGCTGAGGCCAATGCGAAGGTCAAGGTGCTCACGGTTGAGTTTCCGACCTTCGAAGCGATCCTGGCGCAGAACCCGGATTTTGTTGCTGCGGCCCTGCCCAGCCTGCTCGGCCCTTCCAGCAAGGTGGCCAAGCGCGAGGACTTCGAGAAGCTCGGTGTTCCCACCTATATTTCTCCCAGCACATGTGTTGCGGAAGGAACGGCCAAGGACAAGTTCGGTTATGGCGACCGCGCAAAATTGTGGAACATGGAGACGCTGTATCAGGAAATCGACGAGCTTTCCCAGATATTTAACGTCCGCGACAAGGGCGAGGCGCTTGTTGCCGATCTGAAGGCGCGCGAGGCAGCACTGCGCGCCGACGCACCCAAGGACGGCAAGAAGCTGTCTTACGTGTTCTGGTTCTCCAGCCCCTCGCCTTCTGCCGATGCCTATCTTGGCGGCAAGAACAGCGCCTCCGGTTTCATTGCAGATGTGCTTGGCGGAACGAATGCCGTCACGTCGGAAGCGGAATCACCGGCACTTGGCTGGGAAAGCATCATCGCGACCAACCCCGACGTCATCGTTGTCGCGCAAGTTGACCGCAACCGATGGGAACTCGACAAGTCCGAGGCCAAGATCAAGTTCCTGACCACGGATCCGGCCACCAGCCAGATGCCGGCGATCAAGAACAAGGCGATCGTGGTCATGGATGGCCAGGCGATGAACCCCACTGTTCGCACCATCTACGGCGCAGAACAGGTGGCAGGACAGCTGAAGAAGCTCGGCCTCAAGTGAGTATTGCGGCAGAAACCAGCAAATCCAGCAGGCTTCTGCGGCGCATCATTGCCCCCGCAGCCTTTTGTCTCGCATGCCTTGCAGCGATTGCGCTTGCGGTAGGTTTCAGTGTGGGGATCGGTGATATGCCGATCCCTCTTTCCTCGACCTATTCCGCCATTACCAACAAGCTGGGCTGGACGTCCATTGAGCTTAATCGCATCCATGAGGCGGTGATCTGGGACTATCGGCTGAGCCGGGCGCTCGTTGCCGTCTTCTGCGGGGCGGGTCTTGCCTTGTGCGGGGCCATCATGCAGGCAATGCTGCGCAATCCCCTGGCAGAACCCTATGTGCTCGGCATTTCGGCGGGCGCGTCCACGGGCGCGGTGGCTGTTGCCATTCTCGGCGTCGGTGCTGGCGCCGTGTCCATGTCTGCCGGCGCTTTTGCCGGCGCTTTCGCGGCCTTTCTGTTCGTGGCACTTTTGTCGAACGGCGCACGCGGCGGCGCCGACAGGACCATCCTTGCCGGTGTGGCAACCTCGCAGCTTTTCAACGCCGCCACGTCCTATGTCGTCACCACCTCCGGCAACGCCCAGCAGGCGCGTGACGTGATGTTCTGGCTTCTGGGCAGCTTTGGCGGCGTGCGCTGGCCGGAATTCGTGCTCGTGTCTGTGGTCGTCGGGTGCGGCCTGGTCGCCTGCCTGTTTTACGCGCGTGTGCTGGATGCCTTTGCCTTCGGCGACGAGGCGGCCTCTTCGCTTGGCGTCGATGTCGGGCGCACAAGGGTCATCCTCTTTGCCTTGACGGCGGTGATGACCGCCACCATCGTCAGCATGGTCGGCGCGATCGGCTTCGTCGGGCTTGTCGTTCCCCATGCCACGCGTTTCGTGGTCGGGCCGCAGCACGCGCGGCTGATGCCGGCCTGCGCAATCACCGGCGCCATCTTCATGGTTTTGGCCGATATTGCCTCGCGTACGCTCATTCCCCAGCAGGTCCTTCCGATCGGCGTGGTGACCGCCCTCGTCGGCGTGCCGTTCTTTTCCATCATTCTTTACAAGCTGCAGCGGACCTCATGAGCATCAAGGCCTGTAATCTGGTTTGGAAGATCGGTTCCAAGACAATCGTTGACGGGGTATCCTTCACGGCGGAGCCCGGCAGGATGCTCGGGCTGCTCGGACCCAATGGGTCCGGCAAAACCTCGCTTCTGCGACTGCTGACCGGGTTGAAGCGTCCTCATTCCGGGCAGGTCACGCTGGACGACCGAGACCTCGCCACGTTCCGGCGCCGGACCATTGCCCAGCGCATCGCCTTCATCGAGCAGCACGCGACCACCAACGCCAATCTCAAGGTAATCGACGTCGTCAAGCTCGGCCGCTTCCCGCACCGCTCGATGTTTTCCGGCTGGACGAAGGAGGACGATGCTGCGGTCAACAAGGCGCTCGAGCGCACCGAGATGGCCGTCAAACGCGATGATCTCTGGCAAAGCCTGTCAGGCGGCGAGAAGCAGCGCACCCATCTGGCGCGTGCGCTTGCCCAGTCGCCTAGGGAACTCATCCTTGATGAACCGACCAACCATCTCGACGTTCACCACCAGATCAGCCTTCTGCGGCTTGTCTCCGCTCTTCCGGTGACGAGCATCATTGCGCTGCATGATCTCAATCATGCGGCAATGTTCTGCGATCATCTGCTCGTCATGCAATCTGGAAAAATCGTCGCGTCCGGAGCGCCGGAAGACGTGCTGACGCGGGAACTGCTTCGCGACGTGTTCTCTGTTGATGCGCACGTGGCCCCCTCTCCCTATCATGCAAAGCCGCATATCCATTTCGTGAGGTAGTTCTCTCCCGATCAGAATTACGTGCTTTGCCGAATTACGTTGCTTGGCCGAAAACCGTGCGTGCTCACCCTCCCAGCAGGTCGGCCTCATCGGCAACGATTGCGGCAGCCTCCGTGCGCAAGACATCCTTTTCGTTCTGGCGCGCGGTTTCGATGGCGACGTCAGCACTCAGGCTGCGTTCGTTCGATTGCAGGCCATCGTCGCCATTGGCGGCAAGATCCTCGCCCTCGTTCTTCAGACGTTTTGCCGCGGCCGCCATTGCCTTCCGGCGCTCGGCCTCGTTGAGGGAGACGACAGCCTTTTCACGCTGCGCTTTCAGCGCGGCGGCGTTTTCGACAAACGCTTGAAAGTCGCCATTGTTTTTGACGCGCGCATCGTGACGCTGCTGCAGTTGCGGAAGCAGCGCCTTGATCTCGCTCTTTGCCGTGTAGCGTGCAGGCTTGATCTCGGCCCACGGCAGGGCATTGTCATAACTTGCCTCGCCCAACGTCTTCGGATCGGACAGGCTTGGAAGAGCGATGTCGGGTGTGACACCGCGCAGCTGGGTGGTGCCGCCATCGACGCGGAAGAACTGGGCGATCGTCAGCTTCAGCTGGCCGAAGGTCGGCTTGCTGTTTCTAGCAACGTCGTCAAGATCGATGACCGTCTGCACGGTGCCCTTGCCGAAGCTCGGCTCGCCGATGATCACGCCACGACCGTAGTCCTGGATGGCGGCTGCAAATATCTCGGAGGCCGATGCCGATCCGCGATTGATGAGCACGCCGAGCGGGCCGGCATAGAGCGGTTTGCGCCGATCGTCGCTTTCCACCTCAACCTTGCCCTCGGCGTTGCGCTGCTGAACCACGGGCCCCTTTCCGATGAACAGGCCGGTCAGGTCGATCGCCTCCGTCAGCGAGCCCCCGCCATTGTTGCGCAGGTCGATCAGGACGCCGTCAACGGCATCTTCATTCAGTTCCGTCAGAAGCTTTGCGACGTCGCGGCTGGCGCTGCGATAATCTGCGTCACCCTTGCGGCGCGCCTCGAAGTCCTCATAGAAGGCCGGCAGGGTGATGACGCCGATCTTCTTCGAGACGCCGCCGTCTTCGACCGGCACGATGGTCTTCTTCGCCGCCTGCTTTTCAAGGCTCACCTTGTCACGCACCAGGCTGATCACGCGGTGATTGTCGCTGCCGCCCGCATCGACGGGCAGGATGTCGAGGCGCACGGTGGTTCCCTTGGCGCCGCGGATCATCTGCACCACTTCATCAAGGCGCGTGCCGACGATTTCCTTGAGGATGCCATCGGCCCCCTGCCCTACCCCCACGATACGGTCGCCGACCGCAATCTTGCCGGAGACCTGCGCCGGTCCTCCGGGAACAAGTTCACGAACCGTCGTATAACCGTCCCTTTCCTGCAGCACCGCCCCGATGCCGACCAAAGACAGTTTCATCGAGATGTCGAAATCAGCCGAGGCCGACGCGCCAAAATAGTCGGTGTGGGGGTCGACCGAGGTGGTATAGGCGGCCATGAAGCTCTGAAAGACGTCATCGCTCTTGTAGGTGTAAACGCGGTCCAGCAAATTCTTGTAGCGCTTGTCGAGTGTTTCGCGGATGGCGGCGTCTTTCTGGCCCGCCAACTTCAACCGCAGCCAATCATTCTTGACGCGCTTGCGCCAGAGGTCATCGGCTTGCGCATCCGTCTGCGGCCAGGGTTTGTCATCACGCAAGAGGTCCAGATTCTCCTCTACGCTGAAATCGAAACCCTTGCCGAGCAAGGCGCGTGCATAGGTCACACGTTGCACCACGCGCTGCAGATAGACATCAAAGATCGAAAACGGCACCTGCAGATTTTCGGCCTTGATGGCATCGTCGATGGCAGTACGCTCGGTCAGGAAACTGTCGATATCAGTCTGGAGGAAGAAGCTGCGGTCCGGATCGAGGGACTTGATATAGCGGTCGAGGATCTTCTCGGAGAGGGCATCGTCGAGCGGGACGGGTTTGTAGGCATAACGCGACAGAAACTGCGCGCTCAGATTGGCCGCCTGCCCCTGGCTCTGCAGCGGCACCAGATTCGGCAGCGCGGCGTCAAGAGCAAGGGCCGGCGATGCAACGGCAAGCAAAAAGCCGAGAAGCCAGTTTCTGAGCTGCATTTGGCTGTTCCTTCAGTCTATTCCAAATTCATCCTTGTGTTGAAACACCGGAAGCATTTTGGCAACCAGATAGTGCCACACACTTTCGTGCATCATCGGGAATTTCGCCTGATCTGCAACGGCTGTCAGCCCCTCCGGCCCCCCTCGCCTACTTTCGTGCGACAGGCGATCTCCTGCATTACTACGCCCCGGCCCTGCCCCGCCTGTCGCAGGTGCCTCCCCTCTTCCTCCAGGATCTGGCGGAAAATGCGGCTAGCTATCCCTTGAAGGTGATGCCGCTGATTCTCTGCCGGCCTGCTTCACACGTAGTTTTGGTCGACATACGCACCGGGAATCTTCTTCTGCAACCTCTCGGCAGATTGTCCAGCGCGGTTGTTCGATCCGCACATTAACGCGTTGAAAATAAAGCTATATCCGCGAAAATTCAGCAAGAGCCCGGCCTGGTTCATCCACCGCTTAAGAACCTGTTAATCCTAATTCCCTTGCGACGTTGTGAGAATCGTGCGTTAGCTTCAGACGGTAATAGTGCGTCTGACGCCGATAAACCGTCTTGAACCAGAGGCCGACGTGAACGTGATCGATAGACACATCAAACGAGCAACAACTTCCGCTCATATCACACAACGCGCGGAAGCGTTATCCGCGCGGCTGCGGTCGGTTGGCGAGCGGGCGTTCCCGCCGACGGCTCAAAAGTCTCTGCGCTCCTTTACATCAGGAGAGGTCGCCGAGATCGTCGGCGTATCCGACGGCTATCTGCGCCAGTTGTCGCTGGACGGTCTGGGACCGTCGCCGGATCTTGGGGCCGGCGGTCGCCGCTCTTATACTCTGGAGCAGATCAACGAGCTGCGCGCCTATCTGGCAAGCGCACGCCCGAAGGAGGCGTCGCGGTTCTGGCCGCGCCGGCGCGAGGGCGAAAAGCTGCAGATCATCACGGTTGCCAATTTCAAGGGTGGCTCGGCCAAGACGACGACGTCCGTCTATCTGGCGCAGGGGCTTGCCCTTCAGGGCTATCGTGTTCTTGCCATCGACCTCGACCCGCAGGCCTCTCTGTCCTCCATGTTCGGCTATCAGCCGGAATTCGACGTGGCTGAAAACACCACGCTTTATGGCGCGATCCGTTACGACGACCAGCGCGTGCCGATGCGCGATATCATACGCCCGACCTATTTTACCGGCATCAGCATTGTCCCCGGCAATCTGGAACTGATGGAGTTCGAGCACCAGACGCCGCGCTTCATGCTGCAGAACCGGGGTCGCCCGCAGGACCTGTTTTTCCGGCGCGTCGCCGGTGCCATCGAAGAGGTCGAACAGGATTTCGATGTCGTGGTGGTTGATTGCCCGCCGCAGCTTGGTTTCCTCACCATGGGCGCGCTGAATGCAGCCACCGGCATGATCGTCACCGTTCACCCGCAGATGGTGGATGTGGCCTCGATGAGCCAGTTCCTGCTGATGACCTCGGACCTCGTTTCGGTGATCGAAGAGGCCGGCGGCACGCTGGATTATGATTTTCTGCGCTTCCTCATCACCCGCCACGATCCCCGCGACGTGCCTGAGCAGGAGGTGGTGGCGCTGCTGCGCGATGTCTTTGGAACCGATGTCATGGCAGCATCCGCCTGGAAGTCGACCGGGATCGCCAATGCGGGCCTCACCAAGCAATCGCTTTACGAGCTGTCGCGGGGAGCGGTGGGCCGGACGACCTATGACCGGGCGATGGAATCGATCAACGCGGTCAACCTGGAAGTGATCGATCAGATCAATGGCGTCTGGGGCAGGTGACGATATGACATCTCATAAAAATCAAAAGCTTGACCTGTTGTCTGCGGACAACCCCTGCCCTTCTCTTCGGGACGAACGGCCATGAGCAAGCGCACGCAATCGATCCGCTCGCTGTTTGCAGCAGGCAATGACGAAAGCCAGGCGTCGGAAACGCGCGCCCCGACCCAGCGGGTTGCTTCCGGCGCGGTGCGCTCGCTGCAGGATACGTTTTCGGAAGTCGAGCGAGATTATGAGGCGCTGAAGCAAAGGATCGCTGAAGGCGCCCTGCCCATCGAACTCGAAAGCGCGCTCATCGATCCTTCACCGTTTTCCGATCGGTTCCTCGATCAGGATGCAGCCGCCATGGAGGCGCTGCGGGAATCGATTAAGGAACATGGGCAGGAAATGCCGATCCTGGTGCGCCCTCACCCGTCCGTGCCGGGCCGATACCAGGTGGCCTATGGACACAGGCGCCTGCGCGCCACCCGTGATCTCGGCCTTCCGGTCAAAGCCTATGTGCGCGATCTCGACGATGACCGGCTGGTTGTCGCCCAGGGCATTGAAAACTCTGCGCGCGAAGACCTGAGCTTTATCGAGCGGGCGGCATTTGCCCTGAAGCTGGAGGCCGCTGGTTTCCAGCGCAGTCTCATCCAGTCGGCGCTGTCGGTCGATCGCGCCGAGGTTTCAAAGCTTGTTGCGGTGGCGCAGGGCGTGCCGGATTGGCTCGTTGACGCCATTGGCCGTGCGCCAAAAATCGGCCGCGGCCGCTGGCAGGAGATGGTCGAGCTGTTGAAGACAGCGCGGGCCGAACCAAAGGCCCGCAAGGCCATGGAAGACCGCGCGTTCAGCCACAAGCAATCCGATGACCGCTTCACCGCAATTTTTGCTGCCTTGAAAAAGGCCGAGAAAAGCGATGCCGCAGCAATCCCGGTTCAGGCGGTTGCGCGCTCTGTTGAAGGCGCCGAGATCGCCAAGCTCTCGGTTGCTGGCAAACATTGCAAAATTCAGATCAGCAGGGAACGGGATGAGGATTTTGCGCTCTTTGTGATGGCGCAGCTGCCCGGCCTCTACGAGAGCTTCAAGAAAGACAACTGAGGACACAAGAACACAAAAGAAAAAGCCCCCCCAACGTTGCCGTCGTGGAAGCCTCTCTCATTGGTCTAAGCAGCCTGAGAATCGCATTTCCATGAATCGCAGTCAAGAGTCTTTGGCACCGTTTTGGTGAGCGGATTTCTTTTGCCGAAAAAAAGGTGAAAGACAATGCAGAGTGGATATGTGACGACGCCCGTCGGGCGGCGGCCGATGACGCTTGCCCTGGTGCAGCGCCAATTGGCGACAACGGACATCGCAACGGGCAAGCGCGCCGAAAAATGGAAAGTGTTTCGTGACGCCTCGGAGGCGCGCGAACGTCTTGGCCTGCAGGATCGCAGCCTTGCGGTGCTTGATGCGCTTCTCAGCTTTTATCCCGAAAACGAACTTCGCGCCGATGCGCAGATGATCGTGTTTCCCTCCAACATGCAGCTGGCCCTTCGTGCGCATGGTATCGCGGGCGCGACGCTGCGGCGTCACATCGCGCTTCTGGTCGATGCCGGGTTGATCCTGCGCAAGGATAGCGCCAACGGAAAACGTTACGCCCGCAAGGATAAAGCGGGTGAGGTGGAAAGAGCGTTCGGCTTCGATCTGTCACCGCTTCTTTTGCGCGCCGAAGAACTTGCCGTGCTGGCGCAGGATGTCGTTGCCGAACGCACCGCCCATCGCCGGGCCAAGGAAGATCTCACCATCTGCCGCCGGGATGTCCGCAAGCTTATTTCTGCGGCAATCGAGGAAGGCGCTGCCGGCGACTGGGAGATGATCGAGGCGATGTATGTGGCGCTTGTCGCGAGGATTCCGCGTTCACCCAGCCGGCACGACCTCGCCTCGCTCCTGGATGAAATGACGCTTTTGCGTGATGAGGTGATTAACCGGCTGGAAGCACAGGATTTTACTCAGAATAATAGCACCAATGATGCTCAAACTGAGCGTCACATACAGAATTCAAATCCCGAATCCTGCAATGAACTTGAACCAAGCTCTCGAGAAGAGCAGGGCGGAACGGCAGCAGTCCATCGGCAAAAACTGCCCGAGACGTTGAAGGCGTTTCCGTTAGGCCTTGTGCTTCGGGCCTGCCCGGAGATTGCAAGCTATGGTCCTCAAGGGGCGATTGCCAGCTGGCGGGACCTGATGGCGGCGGCGGTTGTTGTTCGCTCCGTGCTGGGCGTCAGTCCATCGGCGTATCAGGATGCCTGCGAGGCCATGGGGCCGGAAAACGCCGCCGTTGCGATTGCCTGCATTCTGGAGAGGGCAGGGCACATCAACTCGGCCGGCGGCTATCTGCGCGACCTGACATCACGCACGGCTCGCGGCGAATTTTCGCTTGGACCAATGCTGATGGCCCTGCTGCGACATCAGGGCGGTGAAATTCGAAGTGCCTGACCGTGGCGGATTTTATCGCGATTGTTGTCGCAAAGTGCCCGTTGTCTGCGGACAACAACTCAACCCACTGACTTTGTGAGAGAAAAATTGGAAAGCCTAGTTGGTCCGATTAGGGGAAGGTGCGGCGGACGGATATCACGGGCCTCTATCGGTTCATTTTGAATTGGGGGCTGCGGCGGTGAGGCAGCCGATCGACGGGACGGTGAATGCGTCTGAGGGGTCGGAACAGGAACTGCTCCAAATCCTAGGCCAAGGTCTCGCGGAGCGTGAATT
>JAIXTO010000092.1 GCA_027483885.1 Rhizobiaceae bacterium | reverse complement strand
GCTGGACAGCATGTCGATGCCATCGGCCAGCCGCGCCAGTTCGTCGCGCAGGTCCGCGCCGAGATCGCGGCCATCGGCAAAACCGCGCATGGACTGCACGTCATCGCGTAGCGCCTGCATTTCGCGGGCAATGTTTTCGGAAATATCCTGGCGCAATTCGCGCCGCAAATCATGCAGTGCCTGGGCAATGGTGCCGGTATTGTTGCTTTCGGCGGCCGGGCGCGGGCTCGGGCGGGTGTCCAAGGCGCGGGCAAGGGCCGAGGCAGGCGCTGTGCGGCGCGGTTCGACGGGTCTCACCTCGTCACGACCTTCGCTTTCCCGGACCGGCTGGGCGGGCAGACGGGGCGCAAAATCGGCGCTGGCGGTGCGGCGTTCGCGGGCGGCATCCAGCATACGCTGGCGCTCGCGTATTTCGGCCAGCGCATCGGAGTGTGGCCGGGCAGGCGGTTCGCTCACGGGCATTCGCGGGGTCGGCTCAGACGGCAGAGGTGCCGTCTTTTGCGCCTCGCGCGGGGTCGACGCCTTCAGCAGGCCTTCGATGCGCGCTTCCAGTCCCTCGATGGTACGGTTCAGCGCATCGAGAGAAGAGCGTTCTCCGCGGGCGTTGGTGTTAAGGCGTGATCCGTTCATCTTCTACTCGTTTTGCTGCGCACGTCGCGTTGCATCGGATGGATCCGTCCAGCCACTGGTCAAGGCATGCCTGACGGCGCCTCTTTCAGCCGGTTGCACCACGGACCTAAATCCCATGGCTGAACTTTTCCGCGTCTGGCACCGTCCCTGCCCAATGGCCGAAGCACTGATGCCACGGCGTTCCCCATCATTTCGCGAAACGTAGTTAATACCGTGTTAAGAGAGAGCAAAGTTTTAACGAAGTTTGCACAGCGTGCCGGAAACGCCGCAATTTGCGGCGTCAATGACGGCAATTTCATCGACGCAAAGCGACAATTTATTCCATTGACGTTTACGCGCACGTCAATATTTTATACGGTCATGAATGCCGGTTGATCCGGCCGCCGATTTGGAGGAGTTCGCGTTATGCCCGTCTACAAAGCCCCGGTCACCGATACGCTGTTTATCCTGAAGGACGTGCTCGGCATTGAGCGTTACAACAACCTGCCGGGCTTTGCCGATGCAACGCCTGATATGATCGAGGCAATCACCTCCGAAGCCGGGCGCCTGTCCGAAGAGGTGCTGTTTCCGCTCAATTACTCCGGCGACCAGGAAGGCTGCGTGCGCGCCGACGATGGTTCGGTGACCACGCCAAAGGGTTTCAAACAGGCTTACGATGCCTATTGTGAAGGCGGCTGGATCGGTCTTGCCGTGCCGGAAGAGTTTGGCGGCCAGGGCCTGCCCTATACGCTGCACGCCGCCGTCGGCGAATATACGTCTGCCGCCAACATGTCGCTGATGATGTATCCGGGCCTGACGCAGGGCGCGATTGCCGCGATCCTCGTTCACGGCAGCGACGAACAGAAAAAGACCTACCTGCCCAAAATGGTCGAGGGCAGCTGGTCTGGCACGATGAACCTCACCGAACCACATTGCGGCACGGATCTTGGCCTGTTGCGCACCAAGGCGGTGCCGCAGGGCGATGGTTCCTACAAGCTCTCCGGCCAGAAGATTTTTATCTCCGCCGGCGAACACGACATGACGGATAATATCGTCCATCTGGTTCTTGCCCGCATCGAGGGTGCGCCGGCGGGCACCAAGGGCATTTCGCTGTTCATCGTGCCGAAATTTCTGGTCAACGAGGATGGCTCGGTTGGGACGCGAAACGGCGTTGCCTGCGGTGCCATCGAACACAAGATGGGCATTCACGGCAACGCCACCTGCGTGATGAACTATGACGATGCCACCGGTTACCTGATCGGCGCGGAGAACAAGGGCTTGAACGCCATGTTCGTCATGATGAACGAGGCGCGCCTCGGCGTCGGCCTGCAGGGTCTCGCGATTTCCGAAATCGCCTACCAGAACGCCGTGTCTTACGCCAAGGACCGTCTGCAGGGCCGCTCGCTCTCAGGCCCGAAGGCACCGGAAAAATCGGCCGATCCGATCATCGTGCATCCTGATATCCGCCGCACGCTGATGACCATCAAATCCTTCAACGAGGCCGGCCGCGCCTTCATGCTGTGGACGGCGCTGAAATCCGACATCGCCCACCGGACGTCCGATGCCGCCGAGCGCCAGGCCGCCGCCGATCTTCTCGGCCTTGCCACCCCGATCCTCAAGGGCGTGATGACCGACAAGGGTTTTGACCACGCGGTCATGGCCCAGCAGGTCTATGGCGGCCACGGCTATATCGAGGAATGGGGTATGAGCCAGTATGTCCGCGATGCCCGCATCGCCATGATCTACGAAGGCGCCAACGGCATCCAGGCGCTCGATCTCGTCGGTCGAAAACTGGCGCTGAACGGCGGCCGCGCCGTCATGGCCGCCTTCAAGGAAATCGGCGATTTCTGCGAGGAAAACCGCGAAAACGCGGATATGGCGCCCTACACCAAGTCCCTCAAGAAGGGTCTCAACGACCTGCAGGCCTCCACCATGTGGTTCATGCAGAATGCCATGGCAAAACCCGACAATGCCGGTGCCGGCTCCACCGATTACATGCACCTCTTCGGCCTCGTGATGCTGGGCTACATGTGGGCGAAGATGGCCAAATCCGCGCAGGATCTTCTGGCCGCCGGCGACGAGCGGGATGATTTCCTGAAGACGAAGCTTGTCACGGCACGCTTCTACATGGACAAGATCATGCCGGAAACGGCGCTTCGCAAGGTCCGCATCGAGGCCGGCAGCGACACGTTGATGGAACTGGCCGCCGAGGCGTTTTGATGGTCCCTTCTCCCCTCGGGGAGAAGGTGGCCGAAGGCCGGATGAGGGGGCGGCAGGCGAAAGCGCCAATGGCCCCCTCATCGCCTCGCATGCGCTCGGCACTTCTCCCCGCTGGGGGAGAAGGGAGAGATAGAGAATTTCAGGCGCCCCGCGCGCCCAAGGGAGAGACACAATGACCGAAGTCTATATCTACGACCACGTGCGCACGCCGCGCGGCCGTGGCAAGAAGGATGGATCCCTGCACGAGGTGCCTTCCGTCCGTCTCGCTGCGAAAACGCTGGAAGCCATCCGCGACCGCAACGGGCTCGACACGGCAACCGTCGATGACATCATCATGGGCTGCGTCGATCCGGTCATGGATGCCGGCGCGGTGATCCCGAAGGCCGCCGCCTTCGAGGCCGGTTATTCCGTGAAGGCTCCGGGCATGCAGATTTCTCGTTTCTGCGCGTCGGGTCTTGATGCGGTGAATTTTGCAGCCGGCAAGGTCATGGCCGGTTCGGATGATATCGTCATCGCCGGTGGCGTCGAATCGATGTCGCGCGTCGGCATGGGCATGTCCGGCGGCTCCTGGTACATGGACCCCTCGGTCAATTTCCCCGGTTATTTCATGCCGCAGGGCGTGTCCGCCGATCTCATCGCCACCAAATACGGCTTTACGCGCGATGACGTCGATGCCTATGCGGTGGAAAGCCAGAAGCGCGCAGCGCATGCCTGGTCGAACGGTTATTTCTCCAAATCCGTCATTCCCGTCAAAGACCAGAACGGCCTCACCATCCTCGACCGCGACGAACACATGCGGCCCGAAACGAATATGCAGTCGCTGGCAGCCCTCAACCCGTCCTTCCAGATGCCGGGCGAAATGGGCGGCTTCGAAGCCGTCGGCCTGCAGGCGCATCCGGAAGTGGAGCGCATCACCTATGTCCACCACGCCGGCAATTCGTCCGGTATCGTCGATGGCGCCGCCGCCGTTCTCGTCGGCTCGAAAGCCGGTGGTCAGTCCATGGGCCTGAAGCCGCGTGCCCGCATCCGCTCTTTCACCAATATCGGCTCTGATCCGGCCCTGATGCTGACCGGCCCTGTCGACGTCACGGAAAAGCTCCTGAAGCGCACCGGCATGTCGATTTCCGATATCGACCTCTTCGAACTGAACGAAGCCTTTGCCGCCGTCGTGCTGCGTTATATGCAGGCTTTCGACATCTCCCACGACAAGATGAACGTCAATGGCGGCGCGATTGCCATGGGCCATCCGCTCGGCGCCACCGGCGCGATGATCCTCGGCACGGTGCTGGATGAACTGGAGCGCCGCGATCTGAATACCGCGCTCGTCACCCTTTGCATTGGCGCGGGCATGGGCACGGCCACCGTCATCGAAAGGGTTTGACCATGAGCTTCAACACAGGCTCGGTCGAAGCCGAATTTGACCACGTCACCGACCATTGGTCGCCGCGCGTGATCGCCGACCTTAACGGCCAGAGCGTGAAAGTGGCCAAGGTCAAGGACCATCTCACCTGGCATTCGCACCGCGACGAGGACGAGCTTTTCCTGATCTGGAAGGGCGCGCTCACCATCGAATATCGCGATCGGCCGCATGTCCATTTGAAAGCCGGCGATTTCCATGTCGTGCCAAAGGGCGTCGAGCACAATCCGGTTGCGGCCGAGGAATGCTGGATCATGTTGTTTGAGCCGTCCGAGACGAAACACACCGGCGATGTCGTGGTCGAAAAGACCAAAACGCTGGATGCACAGCGCAGCCATCTGTCGGCCTGAACGGGGAGGGACACCAATGACCTACAAAAATTTCACCATTGAGACCGACGCAGACGGCATCGCCCTCGTCACCTGGGATATGCCGGACAAGTCGATGAACGTCTTCACCGTCGAGGTGATGCAGGAAATCGATGCCATCGTCGATGCGACCGTGAAGGACGAGGCCGTCAAGGGCGTCGTCTTCACCTCGGGCAAGGCGGCCTTTTCGGGTGGTGCGGATCTCACCATGATCCGCGGCATGTTCACCCTTTTGCAGGAAGAACAGGCGAAAAACCCCGAAACGGCCATGCAAAAACTGTTCGAGGAGGCCGGTCGCATGACCTGGCTGTGGCGCAAGATCGAAACCAACGGCAAGCCGTGGGTCGCCGCCATCAATGGCGTGTGCATGGGGGGCGCGCTGGAACTGTCGCTGTCGTGTCATGGCCGCGTTGTCTCGAACGCGAAATCCGTCAAGCTCGCACTGCCGGAAGTCAAGGTCGGCATCTTTCCGGGCGCCGGCGGCACGCAGCGTGTGTCGCGCCTCGCCAACACGCAGGATGCCCTGCAGATGATGACGACGGGCCAGACGCTGACGCCCCAGCGCGCCAAGGCGATGAACCTCGTCCATCAGGTGGTCGAGCCCGACCAGCTCGTGCCGGCCGCAAAGCAGATGATCAAGGACGGCCTGAAGCCCGTCGCCCCCTGGGATGAAAAGGGCTTTAAAGTCCCCGGCGGCGGCATCTGGACGCCGGCCGCTGCCCAGCTCTGGCCGGCAGCTCCCGCGATCCTGCGCCGCGAAACATCAGGCAATTATCCAGGCGCGCTTGCCATCCTCAAATGCGTCTATGAAGGGCTGCAGCTGCCCTTCGATACGGCCCTGAAGGTCGAGCAGCGGTATTTCACGCAAGTGCTGCGCACCACAGAAGCGTTTTCGATGATCCGCTCGCTGTTCATTTCCATGCAGGAACTGGGCAAGGGCGCCCGTCGCCCCGCCGGCATCGAGAAAAAGAAGCTTTCGAAAATCGGCGTCGTCGGCGCCGGCTTCATGGGCGCCTCCATCGCTTATGTGACGGCCGCCGCCGGCATTGCCGTCTCGCTGATCGACCGGGATGAAGAGGCCGCCGCCAAGGGCAAGGCCCATTCGGAAAAGCTGGTGGCAGACCAGATCGGTAAGGGTCGCATGACCAAGGAAGACGGCGAAAAGCTGCTCTCCCTCATCACCCCCACCGCCGATTATTCGACGCTTTCGGATGTCTCGCTCGTCGTCGAAGCCGTCTTCGAAGACCGTCAGGTCAAGAAGGACGTCATCGAAAAGGTCGAGGCCGTTCTGCCTGATGGAGCGATCTTTGCCTCCAACACCTCGACGCTGCCGATCACCGGCCTTGCGAAAAATTCAAAACGCCCAAAACAGTTCATCGGCGTGCATTTCTTCTCGCCGGTCGAAAAGATGATGCTGACGGAAGTCATCCTGGGCGAGGAAACCGGTGACGAGGCGCTGGCCGTGGCGCTCGATTACGTCGCCCAGATCAAGAAGACGCCGATCGTCGTCAACGACACCCGCGGTTTCTACGTCAACCGCTGCGTCTTCCGCTACATCAACGAAGCCTATGACATGCTGATCGAAGGCGTGCCGGCCACCATGATCGAAAATGCCGCCAAGATGGCGGGCATGCCGGTCGGGCCGCTGTCGCTGAACGACGAAGTCGCCGTTGATCTCTCCCAGAAGATCATGAAGGCCTCGATTGCCGATCTGGGCGAAGCCTCGGTGAAGCCGGAGCATATGGCGTTGGTCGACAAGCTGGTGAACGATCTCGATCGTCGCGGCCGCAAGAACACACGGGGTTTCTACGATTATCCGGCAAAGCCCGCGAAAAAGTCTCTGTGGCCGGGCCTGAAGGATCTCTATCCGCAGAAGCCGGCAGCGGATGTTGATGTGACCGTGCTGAAGCAGCGCCTTCTCGTCACCATTGCGCTCGAAGCAGCCCGCACCATGGAAGAGGGCATCGTCACCGACCCGCGTGAGGCCGATGTCGGCTCCATCCTCGGTTTCGGTTTCGCGCCCTATACCGGCGGCACGTTGTCTTACATCGATGGCATGGGCGTGAAGACGTTCGTGGCGCTTTGCGAAACGCTTGCTAGCCAGTACGGCGACCACTTCAAGCCGACGCCGCTGCTTCTCGACATGGCCGCCAAGGGAGACACGTTCTACACGCGGTTTGATCCCTATGGCGCGGCACAGAAGGCGGCCTGATCCGTATCGACCGTATTGCAGTGTGGACAGGCTCCGAAAGGGGCCTGTTTGCCGTTTCAGGCACACGTTTCATTGGTCGCCCGGAATTGTCCTTCCGGTTACCAAGCCTGTTCACGGCTGGCTGAGCAATTTCGTTTAGTACTGCGGGCGACCGGTGTGCTTCAGATTGTGCCGGCACGCCGGCCTCTCTTTCCACTCAGCCTCTCTTCTCACAAGGATCCCGTTCCGTGAAGAAAATCATTGTCGCTGCCGCGGTTGCAGCCATGCTGTTTCCGTCTGCGTCCTTTGCTGCCATGAAAACCCTGGTGTTTCCAAGCGAGGCTCCCATTGCCAGCATCTCAATCCCCAAAAGCTGGGGTCCGGAAGAAACCGAAAGTGGCATCCAGGCAACCTCGGATGACAGTGCGATCTATCTCGCCATCGACATTGCCGATGAAAAGACCAGCGACAAGGTGATCGACGAGGCCCTGACCTTCCTGAAGGAGGCCGGTGTCACGATAGACGGGTCGACGCAGAAGCAGTCGGAGGAGATGGTCAACGGCATGAGCATGTCCAATTTCGACTGGACGGGCACTGACACGGATGGGCCGGTGAATGTTGGTCTGTCGGTTCTGTCGCCCAAGCCCGGCAAGCTGCTGCTGATCACCTATTGGGGCTCCAAGGGCGAGCAGGAGAAGCACGGTGACGAATTGCTGGCGATCATCTCCTCGCTGAAGCCGGCTCCCTGAATACTTCGTTCTGCGGATAGTTCCGGTGCGCCTTAAACAGAGGCTTGATGCCCGCCGGCGCACACGTTTGCGGTGCGCCGGCGGAAGGTTCATGCCCCCAGCAGCAGCCGCGCGGCGATGGGGACGATGAGCGAGGTTGCCAGCGCGTTCAGCGCCATGGCGATACCGGCAAACAGTCCGGCCGTCGGATCGACATCATAGGCGCGCGCGGTGCCGATGCCGTGGGAGGTGAGGCCGACGGCAAAGCCGCGCGCGGCATAATCGCGGATGCCCATGCGGTTCATCAGCGGCGTGACGATGAGGGCGCCGATAATGCCGGTGAGGATCACCAGCACCGCCGTCAGCGAAGGATTGCCGCCGAGCGACGAGGAGATCGCCATGGCAACGCCCGCGGTTGCCGATTTCGGCAGGAAGGAAATCATCATCTCGCGCGGCAGTCCAACCAGCGTTCCAAGCACCACGACAGAGAGCACGGCGGCAACGGACCCCACGGCAAGCGCCACCCCGATCGGTGCCAGAACGCGTTTCACCTCATCCCATTGCAGGTAAAGCGGAACGGCAATGGCAACGGTTGCGGGCCCAAGCAGGAAATGTACGAACTGCGCGCCGGCAAAGAATTTTTCGTAAGGGATGTGAAACACCGTCATCACCGCCGACAGGAAGATGACCGAGGTCAGAACCGGGTTCACCAGCGGATTGCGCTTCAGGCGAACCGACAGTTCGGAGGCGGCAATCCAGGTGCAGACGGTCAGTGTCAGCCAGATCAGCGGCGAGGTGGAAAGGTAGACCCAGAGATCGACGGGACTGCGCATCAGGACCCCCATTTGCCATCGAAGAACCGGCGGGCGGCGATGAAGGTCCAGACGGTGACGGCAAGGGTGAAGGCGGCCGAGGCGATCAGGACCACCGCAATTGGGCCAAGCTGCGATTGCAGGACACCCCAGAGCGATACGATGCCGACACCGGCCGGCACGAACAGCAGGCCGAGATTGGACAGAAGCGCGCCAGCGGCTCCCTCCACCTGCGGAAAGGGCGCACGTCCCGTGCGCCGGCCGAGCTGGAGGGCAAGAAACAGCAGAACAAGCCCGACAACAGGTCCGGGAACCGGCAGTTTGGTCAGGAAAACAAGGCTTTCGCCAAGGAGCTGGAAAAGAAGAAGAGCCGCGATACCGCGTAACATGATGGTCTCCGACGGGGTGTGAATGGCGCGAGACTAGCCCGGTTGCGGGAATACGTCACGCATCCCCCGGTGGGAGGGCAGCGATCCTGCCACACTTATGAGAAGAGGCGGAAATGCATCGTGAAGGCTCACGTTTTCCTGTTGCGGTTTCGGTGGCGCCTGCGATAGTGGTATCTGTCGCATTTCTACATAAGAAACAGTCGCATACGGCGTGGGGCACACAGTCGGATTTGCCAAAGCGCAAGGCCGCAAGGGGGATGGATGTTCATGGGAAGCAAGGGCGAGGCACCGTCGCGGGCGGCCTTGGCTTTCAGCCGGCTTGCCGCGCGAGACAATCGCGTCGTGAGCTTGCTGTCGCGCCTGCCTGCCTTCCGCTCCACCACACAGCAATCGACTGTGCGGGAGAAGGTTTATGCCTACCTGATCTCACTGGTTATCGCAGGCATTGCCGTTGCCCTGCGTTTCCTCGTGGATGGTTACCTACCCCCGGGGTTTCCGTATCTCACGTTTTTCCCCGCCGTCATCCTCACCGGATTCTGCTTCGGCATCTACCCGGCCTTGATGAACACGGTGATCTGCGGGCTCGTCGCCTGGTACTGGTTCATTCCGCCGGGAGGCTCCTTTGCCCTGACCGTGCCGTCCATGACGGCGCTTGCCTTTTATCTGTTCGTTATCGCCATCGATCTCGGCCTCCTGCAATTGCTGCTGGCCGCTTACGGATCGCAGGTGCGGGTGCGCGATGATCTCGCCTATAACCTGCAGCTGCAGCAGCTTGTTTCGGAAGAGGTGGATCACCGGCTCAAAAACCTGCTGGCCACCACCAGTGGCCTGATCGCCCTGTCGCAGCGCCATGCGACGACCCCGCAGCAGCTCGGCAGCCAGTTGCGCCAGCGCGTGCAGGCCATGGGCCATTCCATCACGCTGCTGCGCGGCTCGCTGCATGGCGGCAGTGCCGATATCAGAGAGGCGATCCTTGCCGCGCTTGAACCGCTCGGTCTGTCGGAGGGTGAGCGGCTGGCATTCGAGGGGCCAAGGCTCAACCTCAATGGCGCTACCATCATCTCGCTCAGCCTCATCATCCACGAGCTTGGCACTAACGCGTTGAAATACGGCGCGCTGTCGCAGGATGTCGGGCAGATCGTCGTGTCCTGGCACCGCCGTTCGGCAGAGGGGCAGGATCCTTCAGAGGCTGGCGACCTGATCGACCTCGTCTGGCGCGAACAGAATGGTCCGCTGGTTGCCCTTCCGACAAGCCAGGGATTTGGCACGGATCTCGTGCGGCGCATGTCGGCGAGCCTTGGCGGCGATTGCAGCCTGTCCTACGAACCGACAGGGCTTGTGGTGCATTTCGAAATGCGCGCGCCGAACGTGCTGGCCTGATACCCTTGTCGCAGTCCCGCTGAACATCGCGTCGATTCTTCCCCGTCTTGCTAACGCAAAGCGGCGACATCGTCGCCGATGTCGCCGCTTGAGAGTTCGGTCCCTCAGGCCGTTTTGGGCACAGTCTTTGATGACAGAACCGGCTTGGATGAAAGAACCGGCTTGGGTGTCAGAACGGCCTTCGAGGAAAGCCCTGCCTTAGACCCATTCGCCGTGACCGTCTGGGGCGTCGTGCTGCCGCCGGCGTCCAGCGTCAGCCACTTGTCGCGTTCGCGCCACAGGGCGGGGATCGCAAGAAGGCCGATGCAGCTCAGCGCGATCATCGTCTTTGTCACTTCCGAAAGCTCCGGCGTGCGGCCATCGAAATAATAGACGGCGTAGACGATGCCAACGTGCCAGACATAGACATAAAGCGAATGGCGACCGAGCAACTGGAGGAATTTCAGCGACAGAACCCAGATGATGCCGTTTGCGATGCGCTGCACCCATGCGGCCTTGTGTTTCGGTCCGGCAATCACCATCCAGGTCAGAAGCGTTGCGGCCGCGACGAAGTTGATGAGGTAAACCGGGCCAAAATCGGCGCGGATTTCCATTGTGGCAAACTTGCCCGCCAGTTCAGCCGGCATCATGCCATGGGCGGTCATGATGCGCAGCGGCAGGAAGAAACCGCAGATGAGCACGCAGATCGTCGGAATGAAGGTGTTTTCCGGCGAGAAGATCTTGCCCCAGTTGATGCGGTTGAGCGAGGTGAGCGCCCCGAGCACCAGACCGGAATAGAAGACGATCTGCCAGCCGAGAAGGTTGAACGAAGCGCGAATACCCTGGTCGTCGGGCCGCATGAAAAAGCTGTTGATCGGATCGGTAACGATTTTCTGCAGGCCAAGCTGTCCGGCCATCCAGAGGATCAGGGAGCCTGCCATGACATGCGCCCACTTGCCGTCAATGACGAGTTTGACGAGGATCGGCGCAAACAGCATGTAGATGATGTATTGCGGCAGGATATCCATGAAGGTCGGCTGGAAGACGAAACTCGCAATGGCCGCCAGACGCCACGGATCATCAAACGTTGTGTAGCCCAGCCAGTTGTACCAGATGTAATAGGCGCCCGGCAGAACCATCTGGGCGGCCAGCACGCAGATGACGATGCCCATGGCATAACGATACAGCTCAAAGGCGCGTGAATAGATCGCCTGTCGCCCCGCCGCATAGCCGTTTTTCGCCATTTTGCGCACATAGACCATGCCAATCAGCAGGCCGGACAGGAAAACGAAACCTTGCGCATCTTCCACAAAGGCGAGCTGGTTGTGGTTGATATTCACCAGCCAGTAGCCGCCTGCAAAAATCAGGTGGTTGATCAACATGAAAACGAGGAAATATCCTCGCATACCGTCTATGAGGTCATAACGTTTCATCGGTCGCGTCTCCGTCTCGTAGCGTCCGAAGGCTCGCGCCGGTCGGTCCGTGATGCCTCTACGGGCAGGAAGTTTGGCCATTTAACGCGGCTTAAGCGGGGCGGTTCCCGCAGCGCAACACTTCTTGTAACGAAGCGATTGTCACAAATACGGCATTAACCAGAAATGAATGGTAAGGCGAGGGGCAAGCTTGCGGCGGATGCCTATTCGGCAGCGGCCCGGCGAATGGCCGCCGCCTGCGTGACATAGGCGCGCAGCGCTGCCGGCTTCACCGGTTTGTGCTGCAGGCTGAGCCCGTATTTTTCCGCCTCCGCCCGCACATCCTGGCTGCGGTCGGCAGTCAGCAGCAGGCCGGGCACAGCGCCGCCGATCCGCGTTCGAAGCTTCAGGATGGCCTCTATCCCGGTGCCGTCATCCAGATGATAATCGGCAATCACCACGTCCGGGCTTGCCCCCGGATTCTCCAGCAGGTGGTCGATGGCGGCCAGCGAACCGGCGCTCGTGACTGTGCATCCCCAGCCAGACAGAAGCAGCGCCATACCCTCGAGGATTTTCGGTTCGTTGTCGATACACAGCACCTTCAGGCCGGAGAGCGGTTGCGGCAGCGGCTGGGCGCCGCCATTCACGCCAAGGCTTCGCGGGCGGGCAAGATCACGGGGAACCTTGACCCTAAAAATCGTGCCGCGTCCCGGTGTCGAGGCAAGCTCGACCGGATGGGAGAGGACGCGCGAAATGCGGTCGACGATGGAGAGGCCAAGGCCGAGGCCGGCTGCCGTGCGCGCGCCCTCGTCCAGCCGGGCAAACTCCTTGAACACCGTCTTGAACTTTGAGGAGGGGATGCCGATGCCGGAATCCACCACTTCGATCACCACGTCGCGCCCGCGCCGGCGCGCACCCACCAGCACCTTGCCGCTGATCGTGTATTTGATGGCGTTGGAGACAAGGTTCTGCACCAGCCGGCGCAGAAGGTTGGGGTCTGTGCGCACGTTGAGGGATGTCCGCATAACGCGGAACTTCAGGCGTTTTTCACGGGCAATCGGGGCAAAGTCAGTCTCGATGCGCCGCAGCAGGTCATCCAGTGAGACGGAGGTGACGCGCGGTTTCATCGCGCCCGTATCAAGCCGCGAAATGTCGAGAACGGCGCCGAGAATGCTTTCCACCGATTCAAGCGCTGAATCGATGTTGCGCACCATGGCACTGTTTTCCGACTGGCCAAGCCGCTCGACCAGCGAGGAGGAATAAAGGCGCGCGGCATTCAGCGGCTGCAGGATGTCATGCCCGGCAGCGGCAAAAAAGCGTGTCTTGCCAAGGTTTGCCTCCTCGGCGGATGCGCGCGCTTCCGCCAGTTCCCGGTTGACCCGCGTCAGTTCGGCCGTGCGCTCCTCCACCCGCTGTTCCAGCGTTTCGTTGGCCTGTCGCAGTGCTTGTGCTGCCGCCACGCGGTCGGTCATGTCGGTGAAGGTGGCGACGATGCCGTCATCCGGCATGGCGTTGGAGCGCACCTCGATAATGCGCTCGCCACCGCGCAGCGCGAGTGAAAACGGCGTATCCAGCGCCTTGATGCGCCCCATCACCGTTACCCCGTGCTCGGCGGAGATATCGGCGCGGTCGGTGAGGATGCCGACGATGTCGCTCAGCGGATAACCGACCTGCCCCACCTGTTCGGGAAGATCGAGCAGCGTGCGGAAGCGGCGGTTCCAGATCGCCAGCCGGTCGGAACTGTCGAACACCGCCACGCCCTGGTCCATCTGGGAGAGCGCCGTCTGCAGCATGTCCTGATTGTATTGCAGCGCCTCGCTCGCCTGATCGAGCAGCCAGGCCGTATCCGAGCTTGTATCCTCCGCCTTCTGCAGGATCAGCGACAGCACGAGACGGGCAGAGGAGGAGCCGATGGCGCTGCCGAGCAACTGTTCGGAAAAGTGGATGAAGGCCATGTCTGCGGCCTCCTTGTCGGCAATGCGACGGCCGGCGGTGCGCTCATAATGGGCAAAGGAGCGCAGCATGCGTTCCTCGCCGAGATAACGCGCGATGGCGGCCTTCAGATCGCCGACGCTGACGCGGGTTTTCCAGCCGCGCGTGGCAAATTGCGAGCGCAGGTGACGCTTCACGAAAATGCCGGCCTGGATGCGCTCCATCCGGCGCGGATTGCGCGACAGCGAGCCAATGACGAAGGCGACGCTGTTGAGGATGAGGCTGAGCAGGACGGCGTTGACCAGCGGATCGGCATCCGGTCCGGAAAACAGGGTCGTGCCGGGCACGATGAAATCCAGCACGGTTGCCGCCAGCGCCGAATTGTCCGGCCCGCCAAGGCTCGGCACAAACAGAAGATAGGCCCAGGCGAGGAAGCCAAGGCACATGCCGACGATGGCGCCGCGCGCATTGGCCCGCCGCCAGAAGAGACCACCGAACAGCGCCGGCGCCATCTGCGCGATGGCGGCAAAGGCCAGAAGTCCGATGGAGGCGAGACCGGTGCCGGAATCGGCGGTCCGGTAATAACCGTAACCCAGCATGAGCACCCCGAAGATGGCGGTGCGTCGGATGCGCAGCAGGTGTTTTGCAAAATCCGCCCGGTGGCCGCCCGAGGTCATCAGTTTGCGGCGCAGGAAGATCGGCATGACGATGTCGTTGGAGATCATGATCGACAGCGCCACCGAGGCGACGATGACCATGGCGGTGGCGGCCGAAAAACCGCCGATGAAGGTGATCAGCGTAACAAAGGCCATTTCCTTGGAAAGTGGCAGTTGCAGCACGTAAAGATCGGCATTGCCGGCGCCGCCAAACTCGATGAGCCCGCCGACGGCGACCGGCAGCACGAAGATATTGATGGCGATGAGATAAAGCGGTAGCAGCCAGCCGGCCATTTTCAGCTCGGCGGCCGTGCGGTTTTCCACCACCGTCACATGAAACTGGCGCGGCAGCATCAGGATGGCAAAACCCGACAGGACAATCAGCATCAGCCAGCGCGGCAGCGGTGTCTGGTAGGTCAGCGCCGCATTGACCAGCGCGTTGTCGGCCGCCTTCGCCCAGAGATCGGCGGGGCCGTCGAAAATCAGGAAGATCACCGAAAGCCCGATGGTGCAGAAGGCCACCAGCTTCACCACCGATTCCATGGCGACCGCCAGGATCAGTCCATCCTGATGTTCGGTCGCATCGGTGTGGCGCGTGCCGAACATCACGGCAAAACATGCCATCAGCAGGGTGACGATCAGCGCCAGATCGAGGAAATAGAGATTACCGCTGCCGATGCCGTATTGGCCCGGGTCGACGATGGTGGCAACCGAATCCGACACCGCTTTCAGTTGCAGTGCGATATAGGGAATGGCCCCCACCAGCGAGATGATCGCGACGATGAGGGCAACGGTGGAATTCTTGCCGTAGCGGGCAGCAATGAAATCGGCAACGGAGGTGAGCTTTTCGGCTTTCGCCAGTTCCACGATGCGCCGGATGAGTGGCATGCCGAGCGTAAACGCAAGGATTGGGCCGATATAGATGCCGGTGAATTCCAGCCCGCGCTCCGAGGCAAGGCCGACGCCGCCGAAATAGGTCCAGGAGGTGCAATAGACGGCAAGGCTGAGGGCATAAACGACAGGGCGGCCGCGTTTCGGCACGCCGAGCCGCCGGCTCCTGCGGTCTCCGTAACTTGCCACGGCAAACAGCAGCAGGATGTAGGCGCAGGCCGACAGCAATATCACCCAGCCAGGCAGCATGAACCCTCCGCACCCCTCCATGTGCGCCGGCAGGTTTTACCGGCGCCTGCAATCTACGCGAAAGCATGCGGCTTGGAAATGAAGCTGGCTGTTGGCAAAAAGTACAATAAGGGGCAGAGGCGGGATATCGCAATTGCAGGCGCACCTTTGCATCTTTCCAGCCGGCGGATGCGCGATATATTGCCTTAATCTTTGTAAGCATCACTGAGAGGACAGCCATGTCGATGATTTCCGAATTCCGTTCCTTCATAGCCAAGGGCAATGTCATCGATCTCGCGGTCGGCATCATCATTGGCGGCGCCTTTACCGGCATCGTCACTTCGCTGGTCAACGACGTGGTGATGCCTATTGTCAGCGTCGTCGTCGGCGGCATCGATTTTTCCAACTATTTCCTGCCGCTCAATTCGGCGATCACGGCCGATACGCTGGCTGCGGCAAAGCAGCAGGGCGCCGTCTTTGCCTATGGCAACTTCCTGACGGTGCTGCTCAATTTCCTCATCCTTGCCTGGATCATCTTCATGATGGTGAAGGCGGTGAACCGCATCCGCATCCATGACGAGAAAAAGCCGCCAGAAGCTGCCCCCGCACCGCCGCCGGCAGACGTGCAGCTGCTCACGGAAATCCGCGATCTCCTGAAGGCGCCGCGGTAAGCCGGTTCGCCATTCATCACCAAATTCGATCAGGCTCTCACCGAAACTCATGGGATTTCGGCGGGAGCCTGCGCTATGACGTTTTAAGAGATGGAGACGTTGTGCATGACAGCTATGGAAACCTTGAGCGCGCGTGCGCTTGCTGCCCCCCAAAGCGGCATTGTTGAACTGGTAAACTATGCTCGCGGCCGCAAGGGCCTCATTCCGCTTTGGGCCGGCGAGGGCGATCTGCCCACCCCTGAGTTCATCAACAAGGCGACCAAGGACGCGCTGGATGCCGGCGAGACCTTCTACACCTGGCAGCGAGGTCTGCCGGAACTGCGCCAGGCCCTGTCGCGCTTTTACGAGCGGCACTTTTCGGTCTCGCTGCCGATGGAGCATTTTTTCGCCACAAGCTCCGGCATGCATGCGATCAATCTGTGTGTCCAGGCGCTGACGGCACCGGGCGACGAGATCATCTACCTCACCCCCAGCTGGCCCAATATCGTGGCAGCCGTTGGCATCGCCGGCGCAAAACCGGTCAGCGTGCCCGTGGATTTCGTCGGTGGCGGCTGGTCGCTGGATATCGCAAAGCTTGAGGCGGCAATCACCCCGCGCACACGCGCGCTGTTCATCAATACGCCGTCGAACCCCACCGGCTGGACAGCGACCGAAGAAGACCTCACGGCAATTCTGGCGCTTGCCCGTCGTCACGGCCTGTGGATCATCGCCGACGAGATCTACGCGCTCTATTATTATAATGGTGCGCGTGCGCCGTCCTTCATGGATGTGCAGACGCCTGACGACCTCATCATCTACGCCAATTCGTTCTCCAAGAACTGGTCGATGACCGGCTGGCGCGTCGGCTGGATCGTGGCGCCGCCTTCCATCGGACAGGTGCTGGAAAACCTCATTCAGTATTCCAGCTCGGGACTTACCCCCTTCATGCAGCGCGGCGCGATTGCAGCGCTTGATCAGGGCGACGATTTCCTGCGTTCCAATATCGAGCGGGCGCGCACCTCACGCGATATCCTCTGCGACACGCTGATTGCCACCAACCGGGTGCAGACGCTGAAGCCGGATGGCGCGCTCTACGCCTTCCTGAAGGTGGATGGCATCGAGGATCCGCGCGCTGCCGCCTTCGACATCGTCGACAAGACGCTGGTCGGCCTTGCGCCCGGAACAGCCTTCGGTCCGGGTGGCGGTGCCTTCCTGCGCGCCTGTTTCCTGCGTGATCCGAAACAGGTGGAAGAGGCCGCCGGCCGGCTGGCGGATTACATCCTGAAGCTTTGAGGTGACGGCTCGCCGCCGATCGCTAAAACTTTAGAATTTTCGAAAACACGATGTTTTCCCTATTGAAAACAATGATTTCCCGGACGTTTGTTCGGTAAGTTTTACTGAACCCAGTCATGGTTCGATGCGCGCTGTTGTATAGGCAGGAGCATCGAACCATGACAGTTCTCGTAACCGGCGGCGCAGGTTATATCGGAAGCCATATGGTGCTGGCACTTCTGGATGCCGGCGAAGACGTCGTCGTCCTCGACCGTCTCTCCACCGGTTTCCGCTGGGCAGTCCCCGACAAGGCGCGGTTTTACCTCGGCGATGTCGGCGATCGTGGCCTGCTGGAGCGTATCTTTTCCGAAAACCGCATCGACGCGATCCTGCATTTTGCCGGCTCCATCGTCGTGCCGCAATCGGTCGCGCATCCGCTCGACTATTATGACAACAACACGTCAAAGACTGGCCAGCTTGCCGCGGCCGCCATTGCCGCCGGCATCGAGCATTTCGTGTTTTCCTCGACGGCGGCCGTTTACGGCGACCAGCCGGACGATGCGCCGGTCAAGGAAAATGCCTCGACACAGCCCAAAAATCCCTATGGCCAGTCCAAGCTGATGGCGGAGATGATGCTGCGCGATGCGGCCGCCGCCCATCCGTTCCGTTACGTGGCGCTGCGCTACTTCAACGTCGCAGGCGCCGATCCGCTGGGGCGCACCGGCCTTTCCACCGAAGGCGCAACGCATCTGATCAAGATCGCCTGCGAGGCAGCGCTTGGCCGGCGCGCGTCCGTCGATGTCTACGGCACGAATTACCCGACGCCGGATGGAACCGGTATCCGCGACTATATCCATGTGAGCGATCTGGTGGCGGCGCACCTGAAGGCGCTTGCCTATCTGCGCGCCGGCGGTACGTCGCTGACGGCCAATTGCGGTTATGGCCGGGGTTATTCGGTGCTGGAGGTGCTGTCTGCGGTGAAGCGGGCGGAGGATTGCGATTTTGCCGTTCACTACGGCCCGCGACGCCCCGGCGATGCAGGCGCCGTCATTGCCTGTTCCACGCTTGCCCGCGAGATCCTCGGCTGGGAACCCATCCATGACGATCTCGACCACATCATTGCGACAGCACTTGCCTGGGAGCGTGGGCTCGATGCGCCCGAAAAAGATGGCGTACAGGTTATCCGGCAGCGTCTTGCGGCAAGTTTCTGAGGCTGGTTTTCGCCAAACGACAAAGGCGCCGGAAAAATCCGACGCCTTTGGTATGATCGACGGTGAGGAGGATCGGGAAAGTGCCGGCCTGAAAGACCTTACGCCACCATGCCCCAGTCTTCAGCGTCATCAGTGGCAAACATGCGTTCCAGGTTGAGGAAGCAGATCATGCCGCTGTCATGGGCGATAATGCCATCGGAAAAGGCGGCGCTCGAGCCGGCCGCCATCGGCACCGGCTGCAGGCGGCTTGCCGGCACGGTCATGATGTCGGAGACACGGTCGACCAGCATGCCGACGGTCATGCCCTTGATGTCGGTGACGACAATGGCGCTGCGTTCATTCACTTCGGTGTTCTGCATGCCGAGCTTCACGGCGAGATCAACGATCGGGATCACGGTGCCGCGCAGGTTCATCACGCCGATGACTTCGTAAGGTGCGTGCGGTAGCGGCGTGACCGGTGCCCAGCCACGAATTTCGCGGATCGATGTGGTGCGGACGCAAAATTCCTGCGCGTGCAGCCGGAAGGCAATGATCTCGAGAAGTTCGTCACCAGTCGTCTGTTGCACGTTCATTGAGATAGGTCTCCCAGCTGTGGTTGCGGTGCGTCGATCGATTGCCTGACAGAATAAGGGCTAGACCATGCGCCGAACTGGAGATGTGCGGACATATGCCGCGCGTGTCTCGTTCCAGGCTCTTCGGGATCAAATCTCTAAAGGCCGCGCTATCATGTCGCCGCCATTCTGATGCCATGCCATCGATGCCACTCGATCCAACTAGGATAATTCTTGTTTACTAATTAAATCTTAGGACCGCAGACAATTTCTGGGCACACGCCGGGGTGGCGTTGCACCGTTCCCAGTCGAAAAAAGCTCGCACAGCTGTGCAATGACAACGAACTGTCATGGAACGATCATCCAGCTGTCATCTGTGGTTCTTAGTGTCGCCCCTGACTTTGACGCCGGCCCAGCGGGGGCCGTGCCGCCCATTTCGGAGACAGACCCATGAAAAGACGCGATTTCCTGGCGGCCGGCTCGGCCGTTGCCGCTCTGCCTGCGCTCAATTCCATTGCTTTTGCCGCAGACACGACGATCAATGTGTTCAGCGGTTCCGACAACAATATCATCGATTTTTGGAACAACACCGTGCGTCCGGCCTTCGAGAAGGCCAATCCGGGCCTGAAGCTGAAGGTGATCGATGCCGGCGACGACAACGGCCTTCGCGCCATCGCCGACCGCGCGCTGGCCGCCCTGAAGTCGAAGTCGGACCCGCAGGCGGATGTGTTCGAAAGCTTTGACGCACGCCTGCCCGTCGGCGGCATCGATGCCGGTCTCTGGGTGACGTTCTCGGCGGAAAACGTGCCGAATTTCGGCAAGATCAATCCGCGCGCCCTGGATATCCCCCAGCGTCTGCCCTACCGCGGCTCGCAGGTTCTGCTGGCCTACGACAAGACCAAGCTCGACCCGAAGGATGCGCCAAAAACCTTCGAACAGCTGGTTGCCTGGATCAAGAAGAACCCCGGTCAGTTCATCTACAACCGTCCCGACAAGGGTGGTTCCGGCGGCAATTTCGTGCGCCGCGCCATTCATGAGGTAAACGGCCGCGATCCGTCGAAATTCACCCTTGCCAATTTTTCCGCCGATTATGCCGAAAAGTCGCTGACGCCGGCCTGGGCGCTGCTCAAGGATCTTGCGCCGTCGCTCTACGAAAAGGGCGCCTATACCTCCGGCAACACGCAGTCCATCCAGCTTCTGTCGCAGGGTGTCGTCACGCTGGTGCCGGTCTGGTCCGACCAGGTTCTGCAGGCGATTTCGCAAGGCGTGCTGCCGGAAACCACCGGTCTCGTGCAGCTGACGGATCTGGCGCTTTGCGGTGACTTTTCGCGCATGACCATCTTTACCAACGGCGCCAACAAGGAGGCCGGCCTGAAGCTTGCAAACTTCCTGCTGTCGAGTGAAATGCAGTCGGCCGTCATCACCGAAATCGGCGGTTTTCCGGGCGTCACCTGGGACAATATCTCCGCCGACCTTCGCGAAAAATACAAGGACGTCGTGCCCAATTCCATCCCCACCTTCCCGGGTGGCGACTGGAACACGGCGGTCAATGATGGCTGGTACCGCAATGTCGCAACGGGCCTCGTCCGCGGCTGATCATGGCTGATACGGCACAGATCTCCGCCCATGGCGGAACGCAGCCGGCACGGGGGAGGGGGCTTTTCGGCCTTCTCCTCGTTGCCATTCCTGTCCTCCTCGTCGGCTGGCTGATCATCTACCCGATCCTTGCCGCCATCGTCTCGACGCTGCTTGTCGATACACCCGAGGGGGCAACATTCAGTACCGCGTCCTACCGGTTCTTCTTCTCCGATGGCTATAGCCTTGCCAACCTCTCGCTGACGCTCTGGACGACGGCCGTCTGCGCCGTGCTGCTTCTGGTGTGCGGCCTGCCGATTGCGCTTTACCTGCGCTTTTCCACCAGCCGGTTTGCAGCCTATGTGCAGGGGCTGGCAATCTTTCCGATGTTCGTGCCCTCGATCATCCTCTCCTACGCGCTGATCCGTACCATCGGGCCGAACGGCACGGTCGATCTGCTTTTGAACGCAGCCGGCCTGCCGAAGCTGCCGAGCCCGTATCTCACCCCCTGGGGTCCGGTGATCGGGCTTGTGTGGGATAATCTTCCGCTGACCGTTCTGATGCTGACTGCCGGTCTCGGTGCCATTTCATCGAGCGCCGTGGAGGCCGCCCGCGATGTCGGGGCGGGGCCGATCCGCGTTTTTGTCCACATCATCCTGCCGCGCATGGGCAATTCCATGCTGGTCACCATCTCGTTTGCCGTACTCGGCATCTTTTCCTCGTTCACGCTGCCTTATGTGCTCGGCCCCGCTTCGCCGGAAATGATGGGCCCCTTCATGATGCGCACCTTCAACGATCTCGCCGATCCGCTGAATGCCAAGACGCAAGCCGTCGTCTCCTTCGGCATCTGCCTGTTCTTCGGCCTGTTTTATGTCTGGTCGATCGCCCGCAATCAGGGGAGCCGCAGCCGATGACCAGCCGTTCCGCTCCCTTTGCCATCCGGTCCAGCCGTTTTGACTGGACGGGGCTGTTTTTTGCCATTGTCCTCACCATCGTCATTGCGGTGCCGCTTCTGGTCGTTGTCACCTGGGCCTTTACCGAGGTGTGGCGTTATCCTTCTGTTATTCCCCAGCAGTTCGGCCTGCGGTATTGGCAGCAGACCCTGGTGCGCGCCGATGTCTGGGATGCGCTTTGGATCAGCATTCGGCTGTCGGCGACCGTCACGCTGCTCTCGGCGATCATCTGCCTGCCGGCGGCATATGCCTTTGCACGGATGAAATTTCCCGGCCGCGACATCTTTTTCCTGTCGTTTCTCGCCTCGCATGCCTTTCCGAAATTCGGCCTTCTGGTGGCGATTGCCGCGATCTTCCTGAAGCTCGATCTCATCGCCACCTTCTGGGGCGTGGTGCTGATCCAGCTTGTCAGCACGCTGATGCTGATGATCTGGATCCCGGTTGCGGCCTTCCAGGCGGTGGACCGGCGCATGGAAGAGGCCGCACGTGATGTGGGGGCAAGCCCGCTTCGCGTCTTCTGGTCGATCACGCTTCCGCAGGCAGGGCCAACCATCTTTGCCGCCGTGCTTTTGACCTTCGTCTCCACCTTTTACGAAACCGAGGGCGCCTGGCTGATCGGCGCGCCGCAGATCCGCACCATGCCGGTGCTGATGATCAGCTACATCAACAACCAGATCGTCGTGCAGTATGGCGCGGTATTGTCGGTCATCCTCTGGGTGCCCTCCTTCATCGCCCTGATGTTTGCCCGCCGGGTGGTCAGCAATGGCGGTTTCGCCAAGGGTTTTGGCGCCTGAGGGCGCCTTCGAGACGGAAAGTGAAACGACAATGGCCAAACTGACCATCGAACACCTGCGCAAGAGCTTTGGCGCAACCGCCGCCGTCGATGATTTTTCGCTGGATGTGGACGACGGCGAACTCGTCTGCCTGCTCGGGCCGTCGGGGTCTGGGAAATCCACCATCCTGCGCATGATCGGCGGTTTTGAGCATCCGACATCAGGCACGCTTCGCATTGACGGGCAGGACGTGACGCGGCTGCCGCCGGAGCGGCGCCCGACCGGCATGATGTTCCAGAGCCATGCGCTGTGGAGCCACATGAACGTGTTCAACAACATCGCCTTCGGGCTGAAACTTCGCCGCCTGGCGCGGGCAGAAATCCGCCGCAAGGTGGAAGAGGCGCTCGAACTGGTCGGTCTTGCCGGCTATGGCAACCGCCAGACGTTTCAGCTCTCCGGCGGCCAGCAGCAGCGCGTGGCGCTTGCCCGCTCGCTGGTGCTGGAGCCAAAGATCCTGCTGCTCGACGAGCCCTTTGCAAGCCTTGACCAGCACCTGCGCGAACGGCTGCGCGAAGAGGTGCGCGAGATCCAGCAGCGGCTCGGCATCACCACGCTCTTCGTCACCCACGGGCAGGACGAGGCGCTGGCCATGGCAGACCGCATCGTGGTGCTGCGCAACGGCCAGTGCGAGCAGGTGGATGCGCCCGATATCGTCTACCGCCAGCCGCAGACGGAATTCGTCGCCGGCTTCATTGGCAGCATGAACTTTTTGCGCGCCACTGTGGAAGGCGGCCGGTTCCGCCACGGCGATCTCTCCATCGCGCTCGATGTCGCCGATGGTCCGGCCGTGCTTGCCATCCGCCCGGAAGATCTGGGCCTTGCACCTGCCGAAGGCGAAACGGGCGCGACCGTCCTGCGCTCCACCGATTTCGGCAGCCACATCATGGTGGACCTGGAAAGCGAAGGCGGGGTGCGCGTGAAGGCGATGACCAGCCCGGCTCTGCGCTTCGACAAGGGCTCGCGCGCAAAGCTTGCCCCGACGCTTTATGGCGTCTACCGCGATAACAGGCTGATTGCATCGGGCCGTCTGCCGGCGTCACCGGGGGAATGCAAGATCAACCGCTCGGTTCAAACGGCTTAAGCCTATCAGGGGAAGCGGCGCGACGGCCGCTTCAAGCCTCCCTGTCATCCGCCACAGCCCAGACATGCCAGAGCCCAGGCATGCAAGAGCCCCCGCATCCTTATCCGTGATGCGCGGGCTCTCGGCGTTTCTGACGAAATGACGGCGCCTAGTCGGCAAATCCTTCGACCAGCCATGGATGCAGCGCGCCGTTGGAGGCGAGAATATCGCCATGGGAACCGATCGGCGCGCCGGTAAAGCCGGTGACCATGCCGCCCGCCTCGCGGATCAGCAGCATGGAGGCGCCGTAATCATGCAGCGACAGGCCATCCTCGAAAAAACCATCCAGCCGGCCGCAGGCGACATAGGCCAGCGACAGCGAGGCCGAGCCCAGCCGGCGCACGCCCGAGGTTTGCGCCATCAGGCGCTTCAGGGCGGAGAAATAGCGCTCCTCGCTGGTGCTCTTCACCTGGCCCGGAATGGGAAGGCCGGCACCCACAAGCACATCCTGCGGGGTGGAGACGGGGCGGCAGGTGAGTTTCTCGCCGTTGAGATAGGCGCCCTTGCCCTGTTCCGCCGAGAACAGTTCGTTCTGCATGCTGTCGAACACCACGCCGCAGGTGACTTCGCCGTCCTCGACGATGGCAATCGTCATGCCGAAATGCGGAATGCCCCAGGCATAATTGGTGGTGCCATCGATGGGATCGATATAGATGCGCGGAGCGCCTTCGCCGGCCTCATGATTGCCCACGGCCTCTTCGCCGGTAATGGCGTGATCGGGAAAGTGTTCACGCATGCGCTTGACGATGAGTTCCTCGACGGCCACGTCGATCTCGGTCTGGTAATCGCGCGCAGCTTTCGCCACCATTTCATCGGCATAACGCCGTTTCAGGGAGCGGCGGGCAAGGTCGCCCGCTTCAAGGGCAGCTTCGGCCAGACGCGTCAGGCGTTCGGAGGCATTGTCGGGAAGGCGAGGAGAAGTATCGGGGGAAAGCATGGCATGTCTTTGCATGAGCGAGCGCCGAAACGGCGCCGGAGGGACTGAGGATAACGCCAGACACTCGCCGATTTGTGCGACAGATGTGTGAACATCGTGCCTGCTGCTTGCGCAAAATCATTTAAAATGAAACACTTACGGTGTGAAGAAGAAGTGGTGCCCGGAGGCGGATTTGAACCACCGACACGCGGATTTTCAATCCGCTGCTCTACCAACTGAGCT
>JAIXTO010000108.1 GCA_027483885.1 Rhizobiaceae bacterium | reverse complement strand
CAGCGCCATGCCACGCTTTTGCGCGAGCGGCAGAAATTCCTCTTCAGCATCCTGATCGAGCAGCGTGTAGCGACCAGCCAGCATGGAACAGTCGAGATCGGCTTCTTCCAGCGCATCGCGGATGATCTGCCATTCGTTGACGCCGAGCCCGAAGCCCTTGATGTCGCCCGCCGCCCGCAGTTCGGTAAGCGCCCTGAAGCCGCCGCCCTTGGTCAGCGCATGCCAGTGATGCTCATGCAGATCCGCATGGGTGACGCGGCCGATATCGTGCACATAGAGAAGGTCGGGACTGGGGAAGCCGAGGCGCTGCTGACTGTCGTCGAAGCTGCGCATCACGCCGTCGTACGTGTAATCGAACACCTCGCGGAAATTCAAGCCGTTCCACCAGCCCGGATCGAGCGGGTTCTTCGGCGGTGCGGGCGGCAGCTTGCGGCCGGCCCGTTCGGTGGTCATCAACCGGCCGACCTTCGTTGAGATGACCCAGTCACGGGCTTCCGGTGTCTTCTCCCGCAGCAATTCACCGACCAGATGTTCTGAGCGGGTGTTGCCATACATGGGCGCGGTATCGAAATAACGGATGCCGGAATTCCAGGCGTGGTTCAGCATGGCCATGGCGTCTTGCTTGGACACCGAGGCGTAGAGACCGCCCAGAGGGGCGCTGCCGACGCCAAGGGCGCTAACGCTGATACCGGTTTTGCCAACGGGACGTTTGTCAGTCGCTTTCATGCTCATTCCTCATAAAATTCAAATGTGTGCGCAGGTTTTGCGGCGAGCCCAGACAACGACAGCGACGCCGCAAAGCAGCAGTACACCGCGCACGATCTGGCGCTGCGCGTCCGTCCAGCCAAGCAGGGCAGCCCCACTGAGGAGGGCCGCGAGCAGCAGCACGGCGGTAATGGTGCCGACGACATTGGGTTTGCCGAATTTCAGCGCCATGCCGCCCAGCAGCACGGCGGTGAGCCCGTCGATGAAATAGGAGGTGCCGATATAGGGCTGGCCAGAGGAGAGGTCCGCCGTCAAAAGAATGCCTGCCAGTGCGGAGACGACACCGGAGAGACTATAGAGAATGAGCAGCAGCCGGTTTGCCGGAACGCCCGCCTCGATGACCGCCGCACGGTTCTGCTCCAAGGCATAGAGATAGTGGCCGAAGGTCAGCCGTTCCTGCACGAACCAGGCTACCCCATAAAGAAAGGCAACGATCACCGTCAACAGCGGCAGCACACCGAGATTGATGTGCAGCAGCGAACCGACAAAGCCGGTGGAGGACAGGGAGATTGAGGTGCCAAGACCGATGGCGGCCGCAATCGATCCCGCCAGTCCACCGGTGGCAATGGTGATGACGAGCGCTGGCAAGCGGAAGATTGCGACGAGCACGCCATTGGCAAGGCCGAAAACGACGCCGATCAGTAGACCCGCCAGACAGGCGACGGCCCAGCCGTGCCCGGAGACCACAAGCCCCGCCACAACCATATTGGCGAGCGCTGCGACGGACATGAAGCTCACATCGATTTCGCCTGCCGCAATGATCCAGGTCAGGCCAAGGAACATCAGCGCCGCAATGCTGGCCGAACGCAGCATGTCATTGATATTACCTGCACTGATAAAACTCGGTCTCAGCCACGCAAAGAGCAGCATCACGAGCACCAGGAGGAGAAAGAGACCGTAGCGCAGGAAGAAGCCGTTCACATCAGGACCTCGCTTTGCCGCTGTCCGCTCTGCCGTGGTCATGGTCATATCCGTCATGTTGGTTACCCCTTCGCTCAGCGTGCTGGTTGGCGGCTGAACAGTCCGCCCAGCAGCGTGGTGAGTTTCGGGTCGAAAATGCCGATGGCGGCGATCAGAACGGTGCTGACGATGGCGTCGCTGTAATAATAAGGGATCGCCAGCAACGTGAAGCCGTTCAGCATGGCCGACATCAGCAACGTGCCGCCAAGTGTTGCCGGAATGGAGGGCGCGCCGAAGAGAGCTGCCCCCAGATAGACGGCGGCAAAGGCCGGCATCATCAACTGGTTGCCGGCTGTGACATTGGCAGCGCCGGAAGAAGCAACCAGCAGCGTGATGGCGAGACAGGCAAGCGCCCCGCAAAGACCGAAGGCCGTGAGCACATAGGCCTTGACGCGGATGCCGGAGAAGGCCGCCGAACGCCGGTTTTCACCCGTTGCATAGAAGGCGCGGCCAAAGCGGGTGCAGTGCAGAACGATGAAGGCCACGATGGCGGCAGCCAGGAGAATGACCACCGGCATGTCGAGCGACAGGAACCTGGAATCGTTCAGGTCGAGAATGCCCGACATGAAGAAGTTTTCCGAAATGGATGTGCCGTTGCTGTAGAAATAGGAAAGGCCAACCGCAACCCCACCGGTGGCAATGGTGGTGACGATATCGGGCAGGCGCAGATAGGAAATGACGCTGCCATTGATCAGACCGGCCACAAGCCCGATAGCGATGCCGCCTACCACGCTCTGCATCAGCGTAAAATCATTGGCAAGCATCCAGCCAAGCGTCATCGCGCCCAGCGATGCAATGCCGGGGAAGGAGAGGTCGAAATGGCGAACGACGATGACGAACGTCAGGCCGATTGCGGTCAGCCCGTTCACCGACATATGGCGCAGCAAGGCATGCAGATTGTTTTCGCTGAGATAGGCGGGGGCAAAAGACTGGAACACCGTTGCGATCAGGCCAAGAAGCACCAGGAACGCTGTCAGCCGCAGGGCAAGCGGAGAGGATTTCAGGGCCGTCATGCGCGTGCTCCCATAATGCCGGCAGATAGAAGTTGGTCGCGGCTCGGTCTTTGATCCGGCACGAAAACGGGGCGGCCCTTGTAGAGAGCGGTCATCCGGTCGGCGACGCCGTGCACCTCGTCGCAATCCGAGGAAATTATCAACACGCCCGCATGGGCAGAGAGTTCCCGCATGAGAGCATAGAGCGTGGCCCGTGCGCCGATATCAACGCCGACGGTGGGTTCCACGAAGATGTAGATATCGGCATCGCGGTAAAGGCCCTTGGCGATGACGATCTTCTGCTGGTTGCCGCCGGAGAAGGCGCTGACAGGCCGGTCCAGCGTCATGGGATGCAGGGCCACGCGCTGTGCAAGCCCGGCCGAAGCCTTTCGGTTTGAACCGAAGCGTAACAACCCGCCGAGAAAGGAGGCCTTGCCGAGATGCGCCAGCGTCATGTTGAAAATGACGTCGCGCGACAGGGTCAGCCCTTCTGTGCGGCGGTCGCCGGGGACGAGGAAAATGCCCTGGCGCAAGGCATCATGCGGGTCCTTCAGCGCAACCTGCTTGCCCTTCACCGTAATGGTGCCTGCATCAGGGCGGATGACGCCGAAGAGCGCCTTGGACAACTCGTCCGCGCCGGAGCCGACCAGCCCGAAAATGCCAAGGATTTCTCCGCGCCGCAGGGTGAAGCTTACGTCCGAAAACAGGCCGGGCCGCGAGAGGCCGCGCACGTCCAGAAGTGCTTCTCCTGCGGCGCTCTTCGCCTTGGGAGGGAATATGTCTCCGGGCTTTTCGTCCAGCATCAGTTCGGGGATCGATATGTTGGACGTTCTTGCCTCATGACAGGTCAGCGTGGTGACGCGCCTGCCCGCCCGAAAGACCGTGAAGCGGTCGCTGATCTCGAAGACCTCTTCCAGGCGGTGGGTAATATAGATGATGGCGATGCCTGCTGCCTTCAACTGCCGCATCAAGTGGAAGAGCGATGTCTTTTCCCGCTCGGTCAGCGTCGACGTGGGCTCGTCGAGGATCAGGATGCGAATGTGTTCACGGCTCAGCGCATGCAGGATGGCAACAATTTCTCGGTCCACCGCTGGCATTTCGCCGACGCGGGCTTCAAGATCGATCTCGATGGGAAAACGCTTCAGCAATTGCTCGGCCTGAAGCTTCAGGGCCCTGCGGTCCACCCTGCGTCCGAGCCCGGGCTGCGGTGATTCCTGACCGAGAAAGATGTTCTCGATGCCGGTGAAATCATCCACCAGTTCCGGGTGCTGCTGGACTGACGCAATGCCGCAGGCGATGGCAGCAGCAGGCGTGCCAATCTGAACACTCTCGCCGGCAATCGCGATCTCCCCTGCATCCTTGGTGTAGACGCCGGAGAGGATCTTGATCAGCGTCGATTTGCCCGCGCCATTGATGCCGAGAAGGGCATGGATTTCACCGGCTTCCAGAGAAAAATCCGCGTTGTCCAGGGCCTTGACGACGCCGAACTGCTTTTCAATGCCCTTCATGTCGAGAATGGCTGCCATATCCAGCACCAAACCTTTCCACCTGCGTTGGGAAACGGCATGCCGCGCACGGCCTGCCACACGTCAGTTCAAAGCGCGCGAGCCCAACCGAGTTTGATCGCTTCGCCTGGCTGGTCGTACGTGTCTGGCAGTTCCTTGAGGTCCTTCAGACTGTCCTGCGTCACTGCGTAGGATGGCGTGATGACAAAGCGCGGAGCCTTGCGGCCTGCAACAACCTCATGGGCATAGAAGGCGTTCATGTAGGCCATTTCGTAGAAGCTCTGGGCCATGGTCATGGCAAAGGGCGAACCCGCCTTGATGTACTCAAAGGACTGGCGGCCACCATCAATGCCGGTGATGAACACCTTTTTGCCAGAGGCGCGGATGGCCAGCGTGCCTTCCGAGGCCGCTCCATCCCAGGCGCACCAGATGGCGTTCAAATCAGGATTGGCCGTGAGGATATTGTCCACCACCTGACGCGGTGTCGTCGTGCCGCCCAGCGCGAAGGCGATCTCGGACACGACCTTGATATCCGGGAAGCGGTTGAACACGGATTTTGCGCCGAGCGTACGCTGATCCCAGGATTCGTTGGAGGGGAGGCTGACCAGCGCCACCTGACCCTTGCCGTTCAGGCGCTTGGCGATGTATTCGGCGCCCGCTGCACCAAGGCCGAAATTGTTCGACATCGCCGTGGAGGTGACGGTGGTGTTCGGCACATAGCTGTCGCCGCAGAAAATCGGGATGCCGGAGGCAACGGCTGCTTGCACGGCAGGCGAGATGGCGGCCGCATCGGCGGGGGTGATGAAGATTGCGGCAGGCTTTGAGGCGACAAAGGCAGCGATCTGGTCGGCCTGCTTCTTGATGTCGTAATTGGCATCGGCAATGGTGAGTGTGCCACCGAGCTTTGCCACGGCATCCTTATAGCCGTTGACGATGTGGCGACCCGATTCCCAGACCGTCCAGCCCAGCGATGCGCAGAACTTCAGCTCTTGCGCGCCGGCGACGCGCGGCTTGCTGAGGGCTGCTGCCACCGTCATGGCAGCGCCTGCGCTCAAGACGCCGCGTCGTGTCAGTTTCAGATCGCCCATGAAGTGCGCGCGATCTTTTGTGTCCTCAAATTCGCTCATGTTGTCTCCTCCCTCTGGTGGTTCGCGGCCTCAGGCCGATTGCTGCAAAAGCATCAGATAATCTTCCCGGGTCGCAAGCCGGGGATTGGTGGCGTGGCAATGATCGTGCAGCGCCTCGCCGGCGACCTTTTCCATCATGGCCTCGGTCACGCCCATCGCCTTCAAGCCGCTGGGCATGCCGATATCCTTGTTAAGTTGAGCCATGACTTCATCGGGTTGACCGCCCAGGATCTCGGCCATCACATCCCATTTTCCGCCGATCACCGAACGGTTGAAGCGTAAGACGGCCGGCATCAGAACGGCATTCAGCGTGCCATGATGCAGGTTAAGCTCGCGGATGGCCCCGAGCGGATGCGTGAGCGCATGAACCGCGCCAAGTCCTTTCTGGAACGCCATCGCCCCTTCCAGCGCTGCCATCATCATGTCCCAGCGGGCCTGGTGGTCCTGCCCATCGGCCACGGCCTTGCGAATGGCGGGAAAGCCGCGTTTCAGACCGTCGAGCGCGATCGCATCGGCAGGCGGATTGGTGGAGGGGCCCATATAGGTTTCGAGACAGTGTGACAGGGCATCCATGCCGGTCGCGGCCGTCAGGAACGGCGGAAGGCCGTAGGTCAGTTCGGGGTCGCAAAGCGCAATGGATGGCAGCATATGGCCGCTGAGGATGCCAAGCTTGCGACCTTCAGCCGTGATGATGACGGCCGCGCGCCCGACTTCCGAACCCGTGCCGGATGTGGTGGGCACGGCAATCATCGGGCAGATCTTGCCGTGGATCCTGGCCGCGCCGCCCTGGACGGCAGTATATTGCGCAAGCGGGGCGGCATGGCCCGTCAGCAGCCGCACGGCTTTGGCCAGATCGAGAGAGGAGCCGCCGCCGAGACCAACAATGCCATCGCAGCCCTCGGACACATAAAGTGCATGCGCCTCCATCACGGCATCTTCCGTCGGATTGGCCGGCGTGCCATCGAAGACTGTGGGGCGGGTTTCGAAGAGACCGAGAACCTTCTCAACCAGGCCGGTCGATACCAGGCCTCTGTCCGTTGCAATCAAGGGTCTGCGCACACCAAGCTCGGCCAGCAGGTGTGGAAGCCTCTGGATGGAGCCCGCGTCGAATTCGATGCGCGTGAGATAGTTGATGGTTGCCATGTCCTGCCTTTGCCTTCGACTTGCAAAATTGCTGCACGGCAAGCCGCATTCGGCCGCCTGCATGCGGTGCCACGATCTGTCTCTGTTGTGCTGATGGTCCGGGCCAACCTCCTCGTTCGCCCGAACTTTTCTCCTCTTCGGTGGCAGGCAAATTTTCTCTTGCGCCCCGAACTAATATATGAGTTATATAAATGCAGATCAAAAAGCGCCTGTCAACATGGTTTCGAAAGTTCTTGTTAGACGCTTAAGCAGTTGAACTGATTGAGATTGATATGGAAGTTGAAAAAAGCAGGCCCATTCCGAAGGCAGAACAAATATATTGGTTGTTGCGTGAGGCGATTGTCCATCTAGAGATGCAGCCGGGTGCCGTCGTCTCGGAGAAGGACCTGTGTGCGGAACTTGGAGTGTCCCGCACGCCGGTGCGTGAAGCGCTGCAAAAGCTGGCCGATGAAGGACTTGTCGATATCTTTCCTCACTCCGGCACCTATGTGAGCCGCATTTCCTTCAAGGTCGCTGAGGAAGGCTTTGTCATTCGTCGGGCGCTGGAGATTGAAAGCGTGCGCAAGGCGGTGGTCAATGTGACCGATGCGGATGTCGAGCATCTGAAGAACCTGGTTCGAGAAATGCAGTCGATCCTCGATAGCCATCAACTCGATAAGTATCTGGATTGCGACGACCTTTTCCACGGCGCGATCGCCGGCATCAGCGGCTATCCGCGCATCTGGAAATTCATCACGCTCGCCAAGGTGCATCTTGATCGCATGCGCCAGCTCAGTGCGCCGGTGCCGGGCCATCTCGCGATGGTGACGGAGCAGCACGATACGATTGTGCGGGCACTGGCCAACCGGAATGCCGATCAAGCAGAACTCGCCATGCGCATCCACCTCGATACGTCTTTTGCGGTCATGGCCCGCATGTACGAAGAGCAGGGCGCTTTATTCGACGGAGAGGAATGAGCAATGACTATCTATTCGGCCTCGTCACCGCTCTTGCGGCTGAATGCGCAGGACAACGTTGCCGTAGCGCGCATGACGCTGGAGCCTACGGCTCTTCCAGAGCTTGGTGGACGCAGCCTGACAGGCCGGATAACGCAAGGTCACAAGGTTGCGATTGCCAATCTTGCTCCGGGCGAGGCGATCATCAAATATGGGCAGATCATTGGCTTCGCCACGAGCGAGATCCACATCGGCGATCATGTCCACACGCATAATATGGCCATGCGCGATGTCGAACTCGCCCATGAGTTCTGCGTCGATGCAAAAGACATTGCCTATGCTGAGCATCAGACGAGCTTCATGGGCTTCGAGCGTGCGAATGGCGAGGCAGGAACGCGCAATTATATTGCCATCGTTTCCTCCGTGAACTGTTCGGCGACGGTTGCAAAAGCCGTGGCGCAGCATTACGCGCTGCCGGGACGGCTGGAGAACTATCCGAATGTCGACGGTGTGATTGCGCTGACCCATGCTGGCGGCTGCGCCATCAACACGGCAGCGGAAGGCTATCGCTATCTCACCCGCACGCTTGCCGGTTACGCAACCCACGCCAATGTCGGCGGTGTGGTGATGATCGGCCTTGGCTGCGAGACCAACCAGATTCCAGCACTGCTGGCCGCCCACCAGTTGAAGGAGGGGGAGCGCTTCCATACGCTGACCATTCAGGCAACCGGCGGCACGCGCAAATCCATCGAAGCGACGATTGCCGCCATCGATGCCATGCTGCCCGCAGTCAATGCGCTCACGCGCACGCCGCAGCCGGTCTCCAAGCTCAAGTTGGCACTGGAATGCGGCGGATCGGACGGCTATTCCGGCATTTCCGCCAATCCGGCACTGGGCTATGCCGCCGATCTTCTGGTCGGCCATGGCGGCACGGCCTGTCTTGCAGAAACGCCCGAAATCTATGGGGCCGAACATCTGCTGACGCGCCGAGCCCGGAGCCCGGAAGTGGCGGAAAAGCTTCTCCAGCGCATTGAGTGGTGGCGCGATTACGCAGCGCGCGGTCAGGCTGAACTCAATAACAACCCATCCCATGGCAACAAGGCGGGCGGGCTCACCACCATCCTCGAAAAATCGCTCGGTGCGGTCGCCAAGGGCGGCACGACGCGGCTCAACGCCGTCTACGAATATGCCGAACGGATCACCGAAAGCGGCTTCGTTTTCATGGATACGCCCGGCTATGACCCGATTGCCGTAACGGGGCAGGTGGCGGGTGGCTGCAATGTGATCTGCTTTACCACCGGTCGTGGCTCGGTCTCGGGCTTCAAGCCCGCACCCTCGCTGAAGCTTGCCACCAACACGCCGATGTATGAGCGGATGCAGGAGGACATGGACCTCAATTGCGGCACCATCGTCACCGGCGACGAGACGGTCGAAGAGGTGGGCAAGCGCATTTTCGAAGCGGTCATCGCGACAGCCTCGGGCGAGCGGACGCTGAGCGAAATCTACAATTATGGCGATAACGAATTTGTGCCCTGGCAGGTGGGCGCAATCATGTGAGGAGCGTCTTTCGGAGGAAGGATACTCAGGCACGGGAGAGAGAGATGAGTGAGTTGAAGAGATTTTACGATGTAATCATCGTAGGGGCTGGCGTCGGTGGCGGTGCCTTGGCCAACTGTCTGGCGGAATCGGGCCGCCATATCCTGATGATCGAGCGTGGTCCGCGCCTGCCGCGTGAAGACGACAACTGGAGCGTCGATGCGGTCTTTCACAAAAAGAAATATGCCACAAAGGAAGAATGGCGTGACAAGGACGGCCAGCTCTTCAATCCCAGCACCTATTATTATGTGGGCGGCAACAGCAAGTTTTTCGGCGCGGCAACGTTGCGCTTTCGTCGCGAGGATTTCGAGGATCTTCAGCACGAGGATGGTGTGGCCCCCGCATGGCCCGTTTCCTATGACGAGTTCGAACCCTATTATGCCGTGGCTGAACGCCTCATGGGCACCCATGGCATAGCGGGTCTCGACCCGACCGAGCCGCCACGCTCTGGACCCATGCCCTATCCAGCCATCGGCCACGAACCGGAAATCGCTTACTTTCAGGAAAAGCTGAAGGCGAAAGGCTTGCATCCCTTCCCACTGCCAATCGCCATCGACTACCATCAGGGTGGAAGCTGTATCCGCTGTCGCACCTGCGACGGATTTGCCTGCAAGCTTGGCGCCAAGGGTGATGCGGAAGTGCGTCTGGTTAACCCGGCACTTGCCAAGGCGAACGGCCGGATCGAACTGATCACGGAGACCTTGGTGCACCGGCTGCTGACCGATCCGAGCGGCCAGCGCGTGACCGGCGTGGAACTGACCCATCAGGGCCAAAAGCAGATAGTCGAGGCCGATCTTTTCGTATCCAGCGCGGGCGCTATCAACTCTGCGGCGCTTCTCCTGCGCTCGGCCAATGACGCCCACAAGCGTGGACTTGGCAACAATCTTTCCGATCAGTTGGGCCGCAATTACATGGCCCATAACAACACTGCGATGATGGCGATCTCGCCGTTCAAGAAGAACCGCGTGATCTTCCAGAAATCCATGGCGATCAATGATTTCTATCTTGCCAACCGCGAAAAACCCTATCCGCTCGGCAACGTGCAGGGGCTCGGCAAATTGCAGGGCGGCATGCTGACGGCAGGCGCTGCCTGGGCTCCGGAATGGCTGATGTCCGCCTTTGCCGATCGCAGCGTGGACTGGTGGCTGATGTCGGAGGATCTACCCGATCCGAACAACCGCGTGACCGTGGATCCCGATGGCCGTATCCGCCTGAGCTATACCGCCAACAACCTCAAATCGCACAATGAACTGGTGAAGGTCTGGTCGCGGATCATGCGCTCGCTCGGCTATCCGCTGATCATTACCAACAAGATGGATATCAAGGTTTCCATGCACCAATGCGGCACGGCGCGCTTTGGCAAAACACCGGAAAGCTCGGTGCTGGATCCGCATTGCAAAGTCTGGGACGTCGACAATCTCTATGTGGTCGACGCATCCTTCCTGCCATCCTCCACGGCGGTGAACCCGTCGCTGACCATCGTGGCGCAGGCGCAACGCACGGCGGAACACATTCTTGCCCGCTCAGGCGAAGCCGTCACCAGGACGCCGCACGCTTCGCCGACCGCAGCTTGATCTGACTAACATTCGAGGGAGGAAACAAACATGTCAAACACTGGCACGGATTACCGCCGCCTGTTCGATCTCACCGGCCGCAAGGCCATTGTCACCGGCGGCTCGCGCGGTATCGGCAAGGCCTTGGCCGAGGCGCTCGCCGCGCACGGTGCGGACGTCGCCATCATCGTACGCTCGACGCTCGAACGCGCCGAAGAGGTTGCCAATTCCATCAAGGCGCAGGGCCGCGACAGTTTCGCACTCCAGGCCGATGTCTCCGAGGAGGCGGATGTGGAAAGAATGACGCAGGCGGTGATCGACCGCTTCGGGCGCGTCGACATTCTGATCAACAATGCCGGCATCGTGCTGCCGGCACCGGCAGAAGATTGCAGCCTCGACCAATGGCGGCAAACCATGGCCGTTAATCTCGATGGAGTCTTCCTCGTCTCCAAGCATGTCGGCCGGCGAATGATTGCGCAGAAGAGCGGATCGATCATCAATATCGGCTCCATGTCGGGCCGGATCGTCAACTGGCCCTTCCGCCACGCCGCCTATAACGTCTCGAAGGCCGGGGTGCATATGCTGACGAAGGCGCTTGCCACCGAATGGGCCGAGCACAACATCCGCGTCAACGCTCTTGCTCCCGGCTACATCCGCACGGAACTGACCGATGACGTGCTTCGCGAGCATCCCGACGTCGTCGCCAATTATTGGGAAAAGGGGGCGGTCCAGAACCGGATCGGTACCGTTGAGGAGTTGGCCGGTTCGGTCGTCTATCTTGCCAGCGATGCCGGCTCGTTCACCACGGGCGAAGTGATCACCGTCGATGGCGGCTTGACGCTGCGCTAACCACCGGAAATTCGAAAGAGGAACAGGATCATGACCGCAAGAGGATATGGCGGCCCGCTTCGCTATGTGCAGGGCCCCGGTGTCACCGATGACATCGGCCTCTACATCGCACCCTTGGCACAATCAGCGCTGATCGTCATCGACGGCTTCTTCTGGGAGACGCTGCGCCCGAAGGTGGAAGCCAACCTCACGGCGCATGGCGTCAAAAGCTATTTTGTGAAGTTTTCCGGCGAATCCTCGGACAACGAAGTCGGTCGAACCGTCACGGAGGGAAAGACGGCGCAAGCAGGCGTCGTGATCGGCATCGGCGGCGGGAAGGCGCTGGATACCGCCAAGATTGTCGCCCTTCATCTGGGCGCGCGCACGGTCACGGTGCCAACCATCGCCTCCACCGATTCCCCCACCAGTTCGCTGGGTGTGATCTACAGTGAGGAGGGGGTCTACGACCGTGTTGTACGGTGCGGACGCAATCCGGATGTCGTACTGGTCGATAGCGCGCTGATCATCAAGGCACCGGTCCGCTTTCTCGTCGCGGGCATGGGGGATGCGCTCTCCACCTGGTATGAAGCGCGGTCGAATTTTGAGAGCCGTTCCAACAACTATATCGGCGAGGGCTATGCCACGACAGCGGCAGGTGCGGCGATTGCTCGCCGGTGCCATGAGGTGCTGATGCGTGATGGCCGAGCGGCCTATGTCGCTGCCCGCGATGGCAAGCTGACACCTGCGGTGGAAAACATCATTGAGGCTAACACGTTGCTGAGTGGCCTGGGCTTTGAAAACTGCGGCGTGTCCGGCGCTCATGGCATCCACGATGCGCTGACGGTACTGGCGCCGACGCATCACTTCTTCCACGGCGAAAAGGTGGCATTCGGCATCATCGTTCTTCTGGTGCTGGAGAACCGCTCGCTCACCGAAATTCACGAAGCCATAGATTTCTGTCACGGCATCAATCTTCCGACGACGCTTTCCGATCTGGGGCTGGAGAATGTGACGACGGCGCAACTCCTGAAGGTCGGCGAGATCGCACTCGATGCACGGAGCGTCATTCATTCTGTGCCGGTGACGCTGACACCGCAATTGATTGCGGACTCGATCTGGACCGCCAGCGCGCTGGCGGCTCAAAGAAAGCATGAAGCATCTCAACCTGCCAGCCGTGCCACTCCGCCTCGTTGATCTCGCAGCGGGAGAAATCGATGCCGTTGAGATCGCGAGAAGCCTGGAAACGGCCAATATCGAGGTCACGGGCGGTTGAAAATATTCCATAATAAAGATTACACCACATCAATCATGTAGCCGCAAAGTTGAATTGTCCTGTTTCTGCAAAGTTGGAATGTCACACTCCCCGTCTGTGAACGACGTCTGGGAGACAAGCAGATGGGATTGATAGCGATGAGCGAGCGGGATTTGCAGCGGATCGAGATTTTGTCGAAGGTTGTCGCCGGTCGGATGACCATGGTGTCAGCGGCGCATGTGCTTGCCCTGAGCGAGCGCCAGGTGCGTCGGCTGCTGGAGCGGATGCGCACGGAGGGTGCGGCATCCGTCCGGCACAAGGCGATTGGGCGGCCTTCGAACAACCGGATCAGCGACGGTATCAGGGATTACGCGGTGACGCTGGTTCGCGAACGCTATGCGGATTTCGGACCGACCTTGGCTGCCGAGAAGCTTGCCGAGCGCGATGGCTTGCGTGTGTCGCGCGAGACGGTTCGCCGCTGGATGGTCGATGCCGGCCTTTGGCTGTCACGCCAGCAGCGGCGCAGGTTTCATCAGCCGCGCTCACGCCGCCAGGCTTATGGTGAGCTGGTGCAGATCGACGGGTCCGAACATCGCTGGTTTGAAGATCGTGGCCCGACTTGCTCGCTGCTGGTGTTCGTCGACGATGCGACCGGCAGGCTGATGCAGTTGCGTTTTGTGCGTTCCGAAAGCGCCTTCACCTATTTCGAAGCACTGGAGCTCTATCTCAAACACCACGGCGCGCCGATCGCCTTTTATTCGGACAAGCATTCGGTGTTCCGGGTGGCGAAGAAGGAGGCCAAGGGCGGCCAGGGCATGACCCAGTTCGGACGTGCGCTTTGCGAGCTCAACATCGAGATTCTTTGTGCAAATTCGAGCCAGGCCAAAGGCCGCAAGGAGATGCGGCTGGCCGATATCTGCGACATGGAGGCGGGCAATGCGTTCCTGCCGGGCTTCATGGAGGACTACAACAAACGATTTGCGATCGTCCCTGCCCGGCCTGGTGACCTGCATCGCCCGCTGAACCTGGCGCCGGATCGGCTGGCTCAGATTCTGTGCAAGCGGGAGCAGCGCTATGTCGGCGCGCAGCTGACATTCTCGTTCGAGCGCAAGCGGATCATGCTGCAGGAGACCGAAGTAACGCGCGATCTGGTCGGTCGTTACGTCGAGACCTATGCCTATGCGGACGGTCGCCTGGATGTGCGATGGAAAGGCTATTGCCTGCCCTACACGGTGTTCGACAAGGACCAGCGGGTCACGCACGCAGCGATCACCGAGAACAAGCGGCTTGGTGATGTTCTGGCCTATATCAAAGAGCGCCAGGATGCGCAAAACGCGCCCACCGTCAAAACCAACAGCGACAAAAACGGCTACGTCAAACGCGCGCGTGGACCGGGACGGCGCAAGGATTTCATGAACGATCCGGCCGTCATTGCACGGCGTGAGAAAGCGCTGTTGCGGCAGCAGGCTGTCGAGTGAATGACGGATCGGATCTTCTCAAAGCAAAAGCCGAAGGGGTGTGCCCCACCCGCCCCGATCTGATCTTGCAAGCGGATCTGCCGCTCAGATCGGGGCTGGCCGTGGTGCCGAATTGGCCCCGCACGGACATTTCTACTGTGCGCCGCCGCGGACATTCCAACGCCGCCGCCACAAAATGTGTGGCTGGCTACATTCTATTTTCAAGTGCGACATGCCGTAATTTCAATGGCTCCACTTTGGCGATTTTGGCATGTCGGAATGCTCTACGCAGATCACCCTCACCGACGCCTTCACCTGGTGGCGGCAAGAGTTCCGGTCAACGAGATGGCAGTTCTTCGGCTTTAGCCTTGAGACGGTGACCGTCCTTTCAGTCCGCGGCTTGCTGCCTCGACAGAGCTTTCCATCCGCCGCGTGGTCTCTTGCGGCTGCATCACTGGGCAACATGTCGACCATTTTCCGTCCGACAGGGGAGCCCGGAAAAGCCGCCTTGCCGGCTCGCAGCCGGCTCATCTGGCGACTTTTGCCGTGGGACAGACAAATTCTTTCGCATGACGACCGGCCCCAACTGCTATAACGGCGGTGAAAACTGTCCGATGCAGATCAAGGAAAACGCACTATGGCAAGCCCGCCCCGCCGCCCGGTTAATCCGAAGGATGCCGCAGAAGCCTTGTTCAAGCCGGTGAAGAAGCCGGTGGCGCCAGCTGTCGAGCGGCCGCGCGTGCCGAACGCCAAGGAACTGGTGTCGCTGAAGATCGACAGCGACATCATTGCTTTTTATCAGGACGGCGGCCCCGGTTGGCAGGATCGCATCAATGATGCCCTGAGAGCCGCCATGATCGGCCAAAGCTGACGCCAGACCGCGTCAGTCTGCAGCGCTGACCTGTTCTGGGACCATGCCTTTCGAAACGGCCGTGGACAACGCCTCCGTCACGGCAAGGTCGGCCATGGCAAGGGCCGCCTCGCGTGTCTTCGCCGCCGCGATGAAGCGGGCATTGTGGCAAAAGCTTGCGCCCATCACGCCGCAGGCGGCTTCCAGATCGCCTCCGGTCAGCCCCGCCCAGGCGGCAGGCAGGTCGGCGCGCAGTTCAAAGCCCTCGTCGGCGCGGCGGATGCCGGTCACGCACCAGTCCTTGTCGCGCGGATGCACCACGAACAGCAGATGATCGGCGCCGGCCTTCACCACAGCCGGGCGGAACGGCATGCCGGCCGGCAGTTCCAGGATGTGGCCCTGCCCCGCCTGTTCGATGGCGACCTGTACGATGGCCTCGGCGCGAAGTTTTGCTGCCTGGCGCCCGATGGCCGCCTCAACGAAACTGCGTGCAATGGCAAGCGCGCCCTGAAAGGCGCGGTCTTCCGCCTGCGGGTCCTTGTCGTCGAACACCGGCTTCAGGGTTTCCAGAAGAACCGGCAAGGTGAGGCCGGCAAGCGGACCGGCCGTCGACGGGTCAATCGCGCCATTGTCCAGAAGATCGACCGGCAGCACGAAACTCTTGTCGAAGGACGCATGCACCGTGTCCAGCTTCTGGTCGGCAATGCCGCAGGCGGCGAGATAGTCGCGGCCAAAATGCTTCCAGATCAGTCCGAAGGAACTGTAAGGTTTGCCATCTTCGCGCAGCGGCGCACCGCGCTGGTGATGGTCGAAAATGCCGGCACCGGCATCATAGGCGCCGCCGACATCGTAGATGATGCGGTCACCCGCGGGGGTGATCCACTCAGGCGCGCGGCTGCGCACCAGGCGTGCATCGGGAAAAAGCCTTGTGAGGATGACGCTCGACAGCAGTTCGTCGGCATGGAAGCCACCGGAATGGGTGACAAGAAATTCAGGGCGCATGCCGCTTGGACCTTTGGTTTGCAACACAAATAGGATGGACGCGACCCGATAGCCATTGTTGGCGGCGATCTCAACCCGTCTGCGCCAATTTGCACGGCCAACAGCATCCCGGATCAGGTGATGCGGATAATTTCCAGTTCCTGCTCGCCCAACATCGCCACATCGCCCACCTGCTTGCCGAGAAGCAGCCTTGCGACCGGCGAGACATAGGACATCGATCCCGCCTTCGGATCAGCCTCGTCTTCGCCGACAATGCGGTAGGTCTGGGCGCGACCATCGTCGCGCCGGAAGCTGACGGTGCTGCCAAAAGCAACCGTATCGCAAGAGGCAGGATCCGGCATCACCTGGGCGGTGTGGACACGTTCGGCAAAATAGCGCAGGTCGCGCGCCGGGCCTGCCATCTGGCGCCGCCGCTCGTTGACGTCCTCGATCAGGCTTGCCGCATCATGGGCGGAGCGCGCCTCCTGCAACTGGCGCTCCAGCGCCTGCAACCCGCTCAACGTCACAAGGTTCGGGTGGGTCGAGACCACGCGGTCGGGCAGCTGCGTTTCGGCCGCTGTTTCCGCACTCTCTTCCTTGACGAAGGCAACACTCACACTTCAACTCCCGTTCCGCAAGGCCGCAGACGCAGCCTCATGGGCCGCGACCACGAGGCCGATCCCGCTCATATAGGGTGTCAGCGGCAAAGATGCACGGATTTACCCTTGAAACGCGAAGCGGGCCACTACCACACCAGGCCGCGGGCAGCGACCTCTTCCACGCGCGTCACCACGCCGTTGCGATGGAAGGTCATGGCGTCGAACAGGTTGGAGATGACGCAGGTGTGGTTGGGCACGATGCGCACCTTTTCGCCGATCTCCGGCCGTATGCCTTCGACGCGCGACAGATCCACCACGCCATGTTCCTCCGACAGGCCTGTGATCACCGCCTCCGGATAGTCGACGATCAGGCCATAGTCGGAAAAGCCGAGAAGATCCGACGTCAGCGCCTTGGAACCGGCATCCAGAACGGCGCGATCCGGCGTCGGGCGCGACACGACGGTTGCCAGCACATGCATGGCGCAGTCATCCAGCATGCAATGGCCTGAGCGCACCATCGAGCGGTCGTTGTAGACATAGGTGCCGGCGCGGTGTTCCGTGGCCGATGGCACCAGATGGGCGGAAAACAGGCTCGGCGTGCCGCCATTGGAGCGGATGGCGCAGTCGATACCGTCGACCGCCAGATAGGCCATGGTGGCGATAAAGAAATACTCGACCGCCTCTTCGCCATTGGCCTTCGGATAGGTCATCAGGCCGCCGAAACGCAGGCCCTTGGCTGCCCGGATGCCGCGGGCAAGGGCGGCAGCCTCATCGGGCGTCTGCACGCCGCAGCGGCCGGCGCCCGTATCGCATTCGACAAGAACGGTCAGCGGCTTGCGGTCGGTGAAATAGGCCGAAAGGCCTGTCACCGTCACGATGCTGTCTGCGACGACCTTCAGGCCGGAGATCTTTTCGTTGAGGGCGGCCAGCCGGGCCAGTTTTTCAGGTCCCAGAATGTTGAAGGTGATGAGGATATCCTCAAAGCCCGCCTCGGCAAAGATTTCCGCCTCGGTGATCTTCTGGCAGTTGATGCCGGATGCCCCGGCCTCGACCTGCTGGCGCGCAATCGCCGGGATCTTGTGCGTCTTGATATGCGGGCGAAATTTCAGCGCATGGCTGTCCATGTAGGACTGCACGCGCAAGATATTGGCGGCAAGCCTGTCCTCGTCGATGACCGGCAGCGGCGTGGAGAGAGACGACAGCGCATCGCCGGGCTTCGGGAGCGGAAGTTCGAGCGGAAAGGTGCTGTCCATGTCAGGCGGCCTCCGTGCCATGCGGGTCGGCCATGATCGGCCAGATATCGCGGCGCGCCCGCCGGTATGGGTTGGTCGCCGGGTTGTTGGGATAGGGCGATCCGGCCGAGCAGTAAAGGATCTCGGTGGCGATGCGCGAGAAGGCTGCGTAAAAATGGTTGGTGGATTTGATCACCAGCAGCTGTTTCTGTGTCGGATCGATACCAAGCGCCGTATAAAGCGAGGGATCATAGCTCTGGACCCGCACCGAGCTTAAAATGACGTCGATGCCATCGAGATGAATATGGGCGGCATCGCCAAACGGCGCGATACTGTCGCCGAAGCGCATTTCGGCATTGCGCACGAGCTTGACCACCTTCACCAGTCCGTCGATGGGCTTGCCGGTGCCGGGCGCCGATTTGGCCCCGAAACGCAGCGGGATCTCGGCCCCCTCGCCGGCTGCCATGCAGATCTGCACCGCGATCGGGTCCCAGATCATGCCGACGGCGACATTGGTGACGCTGCGCACCAGAAGCTCACCGAGCAGAACCGTCGCATCGCCGGCCGTGCCGCCACCGGGATTGTCCCACATGTCGGCAATGACAACAGGGCCTTTTTCGATTGCCAGCGCCTGCGTCACCGCCTGTTTTTCATCCATCGAGGGCATCATGAAGGTGCCGCGTTTCGAAAACAGCTCAAGCCCTAGCGTACGGGCAAGGTGCGCGCCCTTTTCCGCCTTGCCATCGGTGATCGCGATGGTTTTCGTGCCCATTTCAGGCACGTCGCCGGCCATGAAGCCATGAATGACCGAAAGCGACAGGACGTCGGCATCATCAGCCTCGATCTGCTTCATCTTGTCGACAAAGGCCCGCATCGGCTCGCGCGACGTCGGGAAGACGTCAATCATCCGGCAGTCGAACACCGACATGACGGGCTTTACCCGGCCCTCCAACGTATCGACCGTAATGCGCCAGAGATCTTCGGCGCGATCGACAAAATCGGTATGCGGGAACTCCTTGAAGACGACGAAGAAATCGGCTGCCGCCACGCGCTTTTCGGTGAGGTGGCTGTGGGGATCCAACTCGGCGCAGACGAGGATATCGGGGCCGACAAGCGCGCGGACGCGGGACAGAAAATCACCTTCGCAATCGAGACAACCATCCGCCACCATAGCGCCATGAAGCCCAAGCACCACCGCATCGACAGGCATTGCCGCCTGCAACTGGCCAAGAATTTCGTCGCGCAGGCTCTCATAGGCTTCCCGGTTGAGAAGCCCCGCCGGATCGGCCCAGGCCGCCGTTCCCTCGATCAGCGTCCAGCCCTTTTGCGCGCACACCTTTCGCCCGACGGTAATCGGCGCGGTGCAGAGCGTCGGCGTATCCGGATGTTCACCCGGAGGCGCATAAAGCGATTCCTCAAACGCCCGCCGGTCAACGCAGATCGGGGAAAAGGTATTGGTTTCCGTTGCGAGAGCGGCGGTGAAGATGCGCAATGGCTCGGCTTTCTCATTGGCGGGAACAGGGACCGAAGGGATAACTCGACGATGAACCGTCAGCCCATCGGATTTGGCAGATAACCGGTAAAGCCGGAAATCTTCCAGCGGCCCTCATGCAGGCGGCAGTAATAAAGCGTCTGCCAGCGCATCACGTCGAGCGTGCCGTCGGCCTTGCGGATACCGCCATCGAATTTCTTGCGCACCAGTGCGGTCTCGCCCGAAATCTCGATCTCTTCGAGCGTGGTGGTGGTGAAGATGGCCACACGGGGATCTTCGCCATAGGACTGGGCGGCAAAGTCAGCGGCCTGTTTCAGCCATTCGTCGCGATAGGCAGCAAGGTTCGGAAACGCCAGACGCCAGTTGTCGGGGTTGGCATCCTTGTTCCCGGAAATGCCGATAAAACCATCCTCGACAAAATCGTGCGCCACCATCGACCAGTCGGCGGCCAGGAAGGCATCGATGTCGCGCGGCACCAGCATCTCCCAGATGGCATGGCGGGCAGTGTCGCTGTATGGGAACGGATTCTGGAAGGGATCGCGCACTATAGACCTCTTGTCTAAATTCTTTTCATGATCTGCGAAAAACTCTGGTCAAAATCCGTCCATTATGGTCCAGTGTCAACAATTGAAGAAAATAATTTGCATGAGGTCTTCATGACGATCACCCGTTATGGTGCGGACAAAGCCGGTGCCGGCGGCCAGAGATTGCCCTTTGCGCGCGCCGTGGAGGCCGATGGCTGGCTGCACGTGTCCGGCCAGGTGGCCATGGAAGATGGCGAGATCATCGCGGGCGGCATTGTCGAGCAGAGCCACAAGGCCATCCAGAACCTCATCGCCATTCTGCACGAAGCGGGTTACGGCGTCGAGCATGTGGTGCGTTGCGGCGTGTGGATTGACGACGCCAGAGATTTCTGGAGTTTCAACAAGATCTACCAGGGTTATTTCGGCGAGCATCCGCCGGCGCGGGCCTGCGTGCAGGCCTCCATGATGGTCGATTGCAAGGTCGAGATCGACTGCATAGCCTACAAGCCGAAAAGCTGAATTCGGATCTGGGGAGGTCGCATGGATATTTTCGAGACGATACAGGAAGACCGCGAGCAGTTTTCGCCCTCCGAACAGCGTATCGCCGATATCCTGCTCGACCACTTCGATTTTGCCGTCAATGCCTCGATCATCGAACTTGCCGAACGCGCCGAAGTCTCGCCGCCAACGGTCACGCGTTTCTGCCGGCGCCTTGGTTGCCAGAGCTTTTCCGATTTCAAGGTGCGGCTGGCCAAAACCGCCTTTGTCGGCGTGCGTTATCTGAACCCGGCAGCCAAGAGCACCGAACCGGCGGACGTTGCCGCGGACGTGATCACCAAGGCGCAGAATGCACTGTTTGGCGTGCATCGTGCGCTTGACCCGGTCGTGCTCGACAAGGCGTCGGAGCGACTGTCCAATGCCGGCATGATCTATGCGTTCGGCTCCGGCGGCAATTCCTCGATGATCGCGACCGAGTTCCAGAACCGCCTATTTCGGCTGGGGTCGCGCGTGACCGCCAGCAACGACCACAATATGCAGCTGATGATGACGGCGGCAGCCCAGCCTCAGGATGTGATCATCGGCTCCTCTTTTTCCGGCCGAAACCAGGAACTCGTGCGGTGTTTTACGCTGGCACGCGAAAATGGCATCGGCACCATCGCGCTTACCCAAAGCCGCAGCCCGGTTGCGGAAGCGGCCGAAATGGTGGTCGGCATCGACCTGCCGGAAGGCGACAACATCTTTCGCCCGACATCGACCCGCTTTGCCTTTCTCGCCATGGTCGATGTGATCGCAAGCCTCGTTGCCTATCGCAACCGCAAGCGCTCCACCCTCACCCTTCGCCATATCAAGCAGCAACTGGTCGAGCACCGCGACGGTGACGACCGGCAGATCCTCGGAGACTAGCCTCATGCCCGCATCCGTTGCCGTCGTCACCGGGGCCGCAGGCGATATCGGCCGGGCCATCGCCAAGCGTCTTGCAGGCAGCCACGACGTGGTGGCGCTGGTCGATATCGATGCAGACGCGCTGACCGCTGCCGTGTCGGAGCTTGGCGGCGCACCGCGTTTCGTCGCGATCACCTGCGACGTGACGAACGAGGACAGCGTGCGGCAGATGGCCGAGACGGTTGGCCAACTTGGCCTTGCCACCACACTCGTCAACAATGCCGGTGCCGCCCGCGCCGTGTCTCTTCATGATACGGATGGCGATATCTGGCGAAAGGACAGCGCGCTCAATCTCGAAGCCGCCTTCCTCACCTTTCGCGCGCTGGAAGACGGGTTGAAGGCTTCGCAGGGGTCGCTGATCAATATCGCGTCGGTGAACGGCATGGCCGTGTTCGGTCACCCCGCCTATAGCGCGGCAAAGGCTGGCCTCATTCATTTCACCAAGCTGGTGGCCGTCGAATACGGGAAATTCGGCATCCGCGCCAATGCGGTGGCACCCGGAACCGTGCGCACGCAGGCCTGGGAGGCACGCGCCGCCGCCAACCCGCAGGTGTTTGAGGAAGCCAAGCGCTGGTATGCGCTGCGCCGCATCGCCAGCGCCGAAGATGTCGCCAATGCCGTTTATTTTCTCGCCAGCAACCAGGCATCCGCCATTACCGGCGTCTGCCTTCCCGTTGATTGCGGCCTGACCGCCGGCCAGGCGGAACTTGCCCGCACCTTCTCGCAGTCAGACAATTACTGACCCGTTCGACCATCATAAGCCATAAGGGGAACCATCATGGCCAATGCCATATTTCGTCTTGAAAACAGCTGGGCGCCGATCGAAGGGGACGAGGGCGGCGGTTTCGTTTTCACCCTCGTCAACCTCTCGGATGCTCCGGTGTCCGGCTTTACGCTCGCCTATACCTCCCTCACCCGCGTCAAGGATAATCCGGCCTGCGAAAACGTCCGCTTCATCCGGCGCAACGCCAATTTCCACCAATTTTCGCCGCCGGATGGTTTTGTGCTGCAACCGGGTGCCTCTTGGCAGTTTTCCGTCAAAGGCCTCTGGCGCCCTGCCCGCCACCGCACGGATGGCGCCAAATCCGCCTATCTGACACTTGCCGACGGCGCCCATGTGGATGTGGCCGTGGATGACCTGATGCTGTCGGGCCGTCACAGCGAACCGGCCCCAAGACTTCTGCCTGACGGCGAGGCGAAGGAACCCTTTGCGCTCCTCCCCTTCCCCGCCGATGCACGGCTTCAAGCGGCTGAAACCTATCCCGTTGCGCTCTATCCGGCAGAAGGCACCGGCCTTGAAGACCTGAAGGCGATGCAGGCCATCGGCGGGCTCTATCGCCGGCTGTTTTCGGTCGCCCACGCGCCGTTTGCGCTGGGTGCCGTGCATGAAGGTAAGGCGCTGACAATCACCGCCGACGCATCGCTGGGCAAGGAAGCCTACACGCTCGATTTTGGCTCCGACATCACGCTTACCTATGGCGATGCGGCCGGGCGCGCCTATGGCTTGACGGCACTGACGCAACTTCTGCACGGCGCGCGGCTGGAACCCCAAAAGTTCTCGTTTCCGGCATCAGGCCATATCAAGGATGCGCCGCGTTATGGCTGGCGCGGTTGCCATCTGGATGTCTCGCGCCAGTTCTATCCGGTGGCCGACGTCACCCGCCTCATCGACATCATGGCCTGGCTGCGGCTCAACATTTTCCACTGGCACCTCACCGATGACGAGGCCTGGCGGCTGGAGATCAAGGCCTATCCGACGCTGACCACGCTTGGCGTGCTGCGCGGCCCTGACGAGCCGATGCTGCCGCAGCTTGGCAATGGCGCCGCACCGGTTGGCGGCTTTTACACGCAGGAGGATGTGAAGGCGATCGTTGCCCATGCGGCATCGCTTCATATGGAAGTCGTGCCGGAAATCGACATTCCCGGCCACAGCACCGCAACGCTCACCGCCCTTCCGCACCTTATCGACGGGCAGGAAGCGCCAGACAGCTATCGCTCCGTTCAGGGTTTTCCCAACAATGCACTGAACCCGGCCATCGAGGAAACCTACGTCTTCCTCGGCAAGGTGTTTGACGAGATGGTGGAGCTTTTCCCGTCAAAGCTTCTGCATATCGGCGGCGACGAAGTGGCGGCCAACACATGGATGGCCTCGCCGCTCGCCAAAAAACTCATGGAAAAGGAAGGCATCGAGGGCACGTTCGGCCTGCAGAGCCATTTCATGAAGCGCATCCAGGGCATGCTTGCCGAGCGCGGCCGCAAGCTTGCCGGCTGGGACGAAGTATCCCATGGCGGCGGCGTCGATCCGGCCGGCACGCTGCTCATGGCCTGGCAGAAACCTGAGATCGGCATCGAGCTTGCAAAACAGGGCTATGACGTGGTGATGACGCCGGGGCAGGCCTATTACCTCGACATGGTGCAGGCAACAGAATGGCAGGAACCGGGCGCCAGCTGGGCCGGCACCGTGCCGCCGCACCATACCTATACCTATGAGGCCGTTGGCGAGTTTCCAGACGAGTTGAAGCCGCGCATGCGGGGCGTGCAGGCCTGTATCTGGTCGGAGCATTTCCTCAACCGGGATTATTTCAACCACCTGGTTTTCCCCCGCCTCGGCGCAATCGCCGAAGCCGCCTGGACGCCGAAGGACAAGAAGGACTGGCTGCGCTTTGCCGCCATCGCACCGCTGGTGCCGAAGCTTTAAATTGACGCAAGGATTGTTTCGATGACTTATCGCATTGCCTTTGGCGGCATTCACACCGAATGCTCCACCTCCTCGCCCGTCCTGATGCAGCCGGAGGATTTTCGTGTGTTGCGCGGGAATGACCTGCTGGGTGCCGACTATTTCAGCTTCCTGAAGGCCGACGATATCCAGCATCTGCCGCTGCTGCATGCCCGAGCCGTGCCCGGCGGTCCTGTTGCCCGCCATACCTATGATGCGTTCAAGGCGGAGTTTCTGGACCTTCTCAAGCAAAGCCTGCCGCTCGACGGGCTCTATCTCGCCATGCACGGCGCGATGAATGTCGAGGGCATGGACGATGCGGAAGGCGACTGGATTTCATCCGCCAGCGCCGTCGTCGGACCCGGTATCCCGGTTGCGGCCAGTTATGACCTGCACGGCAATGTCACTCAGAAGATCATCGACCAGCTGGACATTTTCGCCGGTTATCGCACCGCCCCGCATATCGACGTGCGTGAAACCATGGTTCGCGCCTGGTCGATGCTGGCAAAGACGTTGAGATCAGGCGAAAAGCCGGGCGTCGTCTGGGCGCCGGTTCCGGTTCTGCTCCCCGGCGAGCGCACCTCGACGGAGGACGAGCCGGCGAAAAGCCTTTACCTGAAACTGCCCGAACACGATGCCCGCCCCGGCATCTGGGATGCCAACCTCATGGTCGGTTATGTCTGGGCCGACGAGCCGCGCGGCACGGCCTGTGCCGTGGTGACGGCAACCGATCCGGCCGAAGCGCAGCGGGTTGCCGCTGAAATTGCACAGAGCTACTGGGACGCCCGTGGCGATTTCGAGTTCGGCCCCGTCACCGGCCCTCTCGCAGACATGCTTGAAATTGTCGAGAAGACGCAGACCCGGCCTGTGATCCTCGCTGATTCCGGCGACAACCCGACGGGCGGTGGCGTGGGAGATCGCGCGGACGTGCTGAAGGCGCTGATCGAGCGCAACTTCGACGGTGCCGTCATCGGCGGCATTACCGACAGGCCGGCCGTCGAGGCCTGTTTTGCCGCAGGCGTTGGATCGGCCCTCACCCTGAAGATCGGCGGTTCGCTCGATCCGGCAAGTCCCTCGGTCGAAACGCAGGTGACCGTCGTTCGGCTGGATGACACCGGCGTAGAAAGCGAGCGGCAGGCGGTGGTGACCATCGGCGGGATCACGCTGATCCTTGCCGCCAAGCGCCGGCCTTACCACAATCTGGCCGATTTCGCCCGCCATGGCATCGATCCGCAGGCTGTGCGGCTGCTGGTGGTGAAATCCGGCTATCTGTCGCCGGAACTTGCACCGATTGCCAACCCCAACCTGATGGCGCTGACCGATGGTGTGATCAACCAGGATATCGAACGCATCCGCAACACGCGCCGCACCATGCCTAGCTATCCTTTCGTCAAGGACTTTTCCTATTCGCCCGCCCCGCGGCTTTCGGCACGGTTTGCCGGAAAGCCACCTGAAAAACCGTAAGGCTCACCCGATCATGCCTCCATCCGCTTTTGTCCGTTTGGGTGCCGCGTGAGCGCGGCCCTTCGGGCAACCTTCAAAAACCCGTCATTGCGCGTCAGCGCGCTTGCCATCTTCTTCTTCGGCACGACGGGGGCTGCCGTTTCCCCCTATCAGTCGATCATCGGCATCCAGGAACTGGGGTTGAGCGATAGCGGTTATGCCCTGCTGATGCTGGCGGCGGCCGTGATCAACGTCACGGCCAGCGTCATGATGGGCATCTTTTCCGACAGGCTCGGCGACTACCGCACTTCGATCATTTACGTGACGCTGTTTGGCATCGCAGGCTTCGGCATCGTCTATATCTTTGCGAGCGCCCCCGCTTTTGTTGTCTCGAAACTCATGCTGCTGCCGGTGTTCGGGGCGCTGAACTCGCTGATCTTTGCCAATGTTCGGGCAAGTTCGACAGGCCTCACACCCTCGGCGCTGATTGCCGTCAACTCCACCATGCGGGCGACCATTTCGCTCTCCTGGGTGCTGATGCCGGGGCTTGTCGGCCTGATGCTGATCAAGGCGCCGACCATGCTGCCGGCCTATCTGGTCGCCGCGGCCTCTGCCATCGTCTGCTTCGTGCTCGCCGTCGGTTTCCTGCCGCGCACGCAAAAACCTGCCGAACGCCATCATGAGGATCGCTACAAGGTGTTTGCCTCGCTTGGCGAGGTCATGGCCCCGCGTGTTCTCCTGCGCGTTCTTGCCATCTCGCTGATCTGTTCGATGCTCTATGTGAGCGATACCGTGCGCCCGCTGATCGTCACCGGCAAGGCCGGCGGCACGGTGGCCGATCTCGGCATCATCGTCGGCATCGTCGCTTTCCTCGAAATCATCTTCATCATCGTCTGGGGAAAAGCCGAACGCTACATGCGCGCCGTGACGGCCCTTGCGCTTGGGGCAAGCCTTTACGCGGTTTACATGGTGCTGCAGGGCCTTTCCAGCGCCACCTGGCATGTCTATGCCCAGACCATTCTCAGCGGCATCGCGGCGGCGGCCATCATCAGCCTGCCGATCACCTATCTGCAGGACCTGATTGCCGACCGGCCCGGCCTTGGCAGCTCGCTGATCGCCGTCAACATGTTCCTGAGCGCAGGCCTCAGTGCTGCGGTATTCGCCATCGGCACCCGAATCGGTGAATATGGCGCCACATCCATCTTGAGCGCTGCGGTCGGAGCCGCCGGCGTAGTGCTGCTGATCGTTCTCGATGGCGGCCGGAAACGGGTGGCATGAGCGTTGAAACAGGAGTGCCGGTCACCGTGCAGCCGATCCTTGAAATCTGCGTCGACAATACGGACGGGCTTTTCGCCGCCATCGAAGGTGGCGCTGGCCGCATCGAACTGTGTTCGGCGCTATCGGTCGGTGGCCTCACGCCCTCGCGCGGCTTCATGGATCTCGCCGGCTGCCAGGATATCGCCGTTTCCGTGATGATCCGCCCGCGCGCCGGAAGTTTCATCTTCTCCGCTGCCGAAATGTCCGTGATGAAGGCCGATATTGATGCCGCCCGCGCCGCTGGCCTCTCCGGTGTCGTTCTGGGCGCCAGCCTTTCCGATGGCCGGCTCGACACAAAAACCCTTGAAGACCTCTGCCGCCATGCCGAAGGGCTGGACATCACGCTGCACCGCGCCTTCGACCTCACCCCAGACAAACCGCAGGCGCTGGAAGAGGCAATCAAGCTCGGGTTTTCCCGCATCCTCACCTCCGGCGGCAAACAGACGGCGCTTGAGGGTATCGAGACGCTTGCAGCCCTCGTCGAACAGGCCGGCAATCGCATCACCATCATGCCCGGTGCCGGCGTGCGCCCACAGACGGCGGGCCCTCTCCTTGAGCGCATGAAAATCACCGAACTGCATGCCTCCTGCTCGGCCCGCTTCATCGAGGGCGACAGCCAGCTGGTGGAACTGAGTTTTGCGTCCCGCGAGATGCTGCGCACCGATGCCGCAATCGTGCAAGAGCTGAAGGCCATGCTGTTTCACGCCGCAGCCGAGCGTCTGCCCGGCGCACGCGCCATCGGCTGACGCTCTTTATCCCCGTTTGCCGCGCGTCAGCGCATTGCGGATCGAAAAGCTCGAATGGATGCGCGTGACGCCGGGAAGTTTTGACAGGATATCGGTGTGGATCGCCTCGAATTCTCTCGGGCTTTCCACCTCGACGCGCAGAAAATAGTCCCAGTCGCCGGTCATCAGGTAACATTCGCGGATTTCCGGGCGCTTGCGCACGGCATCTTCGAAGCGGTTGAGATAATCCTCGGTCTGGCGGTCGAGCGTGATGTTGATCATCACCGCAAGCGTGCTCCCCTCCTCGCCGGAGCCGATCAGCGCCGTGTAACCACGGATAATACCCGCCTCCTCCATCAGCTTGATGCGACGCAGGCAGGCGGACGGCGAGAGCCCGACAACCTCGGCCATTTTCGAGCTGCTCATGCGCGCATCCAGCCGCAACAGGCGGATGATGTTGCGGTCGATGGCATCGAGTGTCGCGGCCATGCGCGTTTCCCCTGAAAATCTGCGGCTTCTGTGCTCGAATTGAGCATGATTGCGCTTTTCACGCAAGATCTGCTCAAAACACGCGAAAATTCTCCGCTACACTTTTTCACATCACTTGCGAGGGGTTGCCATGGACATGTCGCATTCCACCACCTGGGAAAAGGCCGGCGCTCCCGGCATCCTCACCATCGATCTCTCGGCCCTCTCGCGCAATTATCGACGCGTGTCGACAACCGTCGCCCCGGCACGGGCAGCCGCCGTCGTCAAGGCCGATGCCTATGGATTGGGCGCGCAGACGGTTGCTCCGGCGCTTTACGCCGAGGGATGCCGGGATTTCTTCGTGGCGCAATATGCCGAGGCCGTCACGCTTCGCCCGCTCCTGCCGCGCGATGCCGCGCTTTACGTGCTGAACGGCCTGCAGCCGGGCACCGAGGGTGATTGCGCCGCACGCGACATCATCCCGGTCCTGAATTCGCTGGAACAGGTGGTGCGCTGGCGCACGACGGCCGAACTTTTGGGCCGCCCGCTGAAGGCACTGCTGCAATTTGATACCGGCATGTCGCGGCTCGGCATGTCGACCGAAGAGGCCGAAGCGCTTGCCGCCGATCCGACGCTCCTCTCCGGCATTGAGATCCTCTACGTCATGAGCCACCTCGCCTGTGCCGACGAGGCGGAAGATCCGCATAATGCGGCGCAGGCCGAGATGATGCGCCGGTTTTCCAGCAGTTTTCCGGGCATTCCCGTCTGTTTCGGCAATTCCGCCGGCGCGTTTCTCGGCGAAAGTTTTCGCGGAGCGCTGGTTCGCCCCGGCATTGCCCTTTACGGCGCACGTCCCACCGATATTCTCGAGCGGCCGATGGAGCCGGTGGTGAAGATCGAGGCGCGCGTCATCCAGACCCGCACCGTGCCATCAGGCACCGCCATCGGCTATTCGGCAACCCACGTGACCGACAGCGAACGGCAATTGGCAACCGTGGCGCTCGGTTATGCGGACGGGTTGCCGCGGACGCTCAGCAATCGCGGCGCGCTTTATTTCAAGGGTCACCGCCTTCCCATCGTCGGGCGCGTCTCGATGGACAGCACGATCATCGACATCAGCGACCTTGAGCCGGGCACGCTGACGCTTGGCAGCCTCGTCGAGTTCATCGGGGAACACCAGACGCTAGAAGACGTGGCGGAAACCGCCGGCACCATCTCCTGGGAGATCCTCACCGGCATCGGCCATCGCTACTTTCGCCAGTATCGCTGACGGCATAATTCAAGAATAAAAAGGGGAAAGACCATGAAGATCACCATTCTCGGAGCTGGCGTCATCGGCGTCACCTCGGCCTATTACCTCGCAAAAGCTGGCCATGAGGTGACGGTTCTCGACCGACAGGCCGGGCCGGCGCTGGAAACCAGCTTTGCCAATGCCGGCGAAGTGTCCTTCGGCTACTGCTCCCCCTGGGCCGCACCTGGCATTCCGCAAAAGGCGCTCAAATGGATCTTCATGGAGCATGCACCGCTGATCCTGCGCCCGAAGCTCGACGTGGCGATGCTTTCCTGGATGTTCCGCATGCTCTCCAACTGCACCTCGGAGCGGTATGCCCTCAACAAGAGCCGAATGCTGCGTCTTGCCGATTATAGCCGGCTGGCGCTTGCCGAAGTGCGCGCCGACACCGCCATCGCCTATGACGAGCGCATGCAGGGCACGTTGCAGCTGTTTCGCACCGAAGCACAGCTGGAAGCCTCGGCCAAGGATGTGAAGGCGCTTGCCGCCGATGGTATCCCTTACGAAGTTCTCGATCCCGCCGGCTGCATCCGCACTGAGCCGGCGCTTGCCCATGTCCGCGAAAAGATCGTTGGCGGCCTGTTGACCCCGAAGGACGAGACGGGTGACTGCTTCAAGTTCACCAATGCACTGGCGAAAAAGGCCGAAGAACTGGGCGTCACCTTCCAGTGGGGCATCGATATCAAGGCGCTCGAAGTGTCCGGCGGCACGGTCAAGGGTGTGATCACCGGCAGCGGTCGTATGGCAAGCGATGCCGTGGTCGTGGCGCTCGGCAGTTATTCGCCCATGCTGGTGAAGCCGCACGGCATCAGCCTGCCGGTCTATCCGGTGAAAGGGTATTCGCTGACCATCCCGATCACCGATGCCAGCCGCGCGCCGGAATCCACCGTGATGGACGAGACCTACAAGATCGCCATCACGCGACTGGGCGACCGCATCCGCGTCGGCGGCATGGCGGAAATTTCGGGCTATACCAATGATCTCGGCTTAGCCCGCCGCCGCACGCTTGAACATTCCGTGACGGATCTTTTCCCCGGCGGCGACGTGACAAAAGCGGATTTCTGGTCGGGCCTTCGCCCGATGACGCCGGATGGCACGCCTGTGATCGGCGCGACCAAGGTGGGCAACCTCTTCCTAAACACCGGCCATGGTACGCTCGGCTGGACGATGAGCTGCGGCTCGGCCAAGGTGCTCGCCGATATCGTCAGCGGTCGCAAAGCCGATATCGAGACGAAGGATCTCGCCGTGTCGCGTTACGCCGCCTAAAGGTTTCGGCTGGGACACAGAGCGTCAGATGCCGCCGTTGACAGGCGGCATCGGGCTCAGCGCATCAGGCCGGCAGAGCGCAGGGCGCTTTCGATAATGCCCTGAATGCTGTGGGGGGAATGCTGCGGCTGGCTGTCATGGGCCTCTTCCGGCTCGGCAGCTTTGCGGCTGCCCTTTTCCGCCTTGATGCTGTCGGGCATCAGGCCCCAGAGCTGCGCCATCATGCGGGTGGAGGAAAGGCCGACATCGAGAAAATACGATCCCGGTTTTTCAGTATCGCTGGCGCCATCGACCGGCGTCCCGTGCCCCATGCCCTCGATCCGGTAGGATTGTAGAACATTGCGGTTGCGCGCGTCCTTCCAGACCGTGCGGGTATGGCCGGCAATGACGTCCTGCTGGGCCGGTTCATCGCTGACGCCATGCACGCCACGCCATTGGGCGATGATGGCTTTGGCATTGTTGTCGGCCACCGTGTTGTCGGCGGTGCCATGCCAGACGGCAATCGTTGGCCAGCGGCCCTGGTGATCGGACGCATCGCCGAGCCGGCGTTGCAATTCCGCCTCGCTCGGCAGGCCGTGGCCGCGCATGCGGTCAAAGGCTTCCGGCACGCTCGACGCCGTGGCAAAGGGCAGTCCCGCCATGATCGCGCCGCCCGCAAACACGTCCGGATAGGTCGCCAGCATCGTGTTGGCCATGGCTCCGCCGGCGGAAAGGCCGGTGATATAGACCCGAGCCGGATCCGCATCATAGCGCGAAATCGCTGTCTGGATCATCTGGTGGATGGATTGAGGTTCTCCCGATCCACGACGGCTATCTTCCGGTGCGAACCAGTTGAAACACATATTGCCGTTGTTGGCCCGCGTCTGCTCGGGAAAGAGCACGATAAAACCCTGCTCGTCGGCAAGTTTTGACCAGCCGGAGCCCTGATCATAGGCCTCTGCCGTCTGGGTGCAGCCGTGCAGAACCACGACGAGCGGCGGCTTGCCCACCATCAGGTCGGGCACATGCACCTTTGCCGAGAGCGAGCCGGGGTTCGAGCCGAAATCCGAAAACGCCACCAGTGCGCTGCCGGAGGCAGCGGTTTCGTGGTGCCGGGAAAACTGGCCGGTGCGGGCACGAAGGCGTTCAAGCCTCTGCAAAGTATCCGAAAGAGAGCGCATCTGATGTCCTAGTCGCCGCACCGAAATGGTGAGGCCCTAATATCCAAACGCTCTTCTACAGGATTTGTTGCTGCATTGCACAATTTAGATGAACTACATGATCGATTGTGATCAGGCAGGCACCAAACGCATCTCCGTTTTCGCGTCGAACAGGTGGAGATGCGCCGCATCGAAGGTGATCGGAACGCTGTCTGCGGGAGAAAGTGGAATGCGGCCGTTGAGCACGAGGGTCAGTTCCGGCGTGGTGGCCGTCGTCACATGTGTGGCAGCCCCGGTATTTTCCACCGAGGCGACCGGCAGGTGCAGCAGCGCCCTGCCGGCTTCTGCCGGCAGAAGATGCTCCGGGCGAAGACCGACAATCACGTTGAGGCCGGGCTGAAGCGGACGCGCCATACGGATCGTCTGCGGGCCGCCGAGATCGACCACCAGTGTCTCGCCATCCGCGCCGACCTTTGCGGGGACGAAATTCATCGCGGGCGAGCCGATGAAGCCGGCAACGAAACGGTTGACCGGGCGGTCGTAAAGGTCGAGCGGTGCGCCCTGCTGTTCGATGAGGCCGCTGCGCATCACCACGACATGGTCTGCCATGGTCATCGCCTCCACCTGATCGTGAGTGACATAGACGGATGTGGCGCCAAGCCTGTCATGCAGCATGCGGATTTCCTTGCGCATATGAACGCGCAGCGCCGCATCGAGGTTCGACAGCGGCTCGTCGAACAGGAAGGCTTTCGGGTTTCTGATGATGGCCCGGCTCATCGCCACGCGCTGGCGCTGGCCGCCGGAGAGTTCGCGCGGATAACGATGCAGAAGGATGGAAAGGCCCGTGGTCGCGGCCACTTCGTCTGCGGCCTTCTTCGCCTCGGCCTTCTTCACGCCGCGAATGCGCAGCGAATAGGTGAGGTTCTGCTCGACCGTCATATGCGGATAAAGCGCGTAGGACTGGAACACCATGGCAAGATCGCGCTTGCGCGGCGGCACGCCGTTCATCTTCTCGCCGGCAATGATCAGATCGCCCGAGGATATGCTTTCAAGCCCCGCCAGCGACCGCAACAGCGTCGACTTGCCACAACCGGACGGTCCGACCAGGGCCACGAACGCGCCCTTGCGGATGCTAAGATCGATATCTCGAAGCGCATGATAGGCGCCGTAATATTTGTTGACGCCGGAGAGTTCGATCTGCTGGGTCATTTGAGGGCTCCAGACGTGAGGCCGGAGACGATCCGGCGTTGCAAGAGAACGAAGACGGCAAGGATCGGCGTCACGTAGATGGTGGCAAACGCCATGATGTTGTTCCACTCGTTGGTGTTCGGCCCCATGAAGGAATTGAGCCCGACACTTGCCGGCTGGTACTCCACTGCCTGGATGATCGACTTCGAATAGACGAATTCGCCAAACGCCTGCATGAAGATGAGGATGGCCGAGACGAGGATGCCGTTGCGTGCCAGGGGCAGGACGATGTGGAAGAAGGCGCCGACCCGCGAATTGCCATCCACGAGCGCTGCCTCCTCCAGCTCCATCGGCACGCTCATGAAGGTGGCGCGCACCAGCACCACGAAAAACGGCATGGCCTTGGCGGCAATGGCGATGATGACGGCAAGGCGCGGATAATCGAGAAGGCCGATCTGCGAGAAACCGACAAAGATCGGCGTGATCATCAGCGACGCCGGCAGAACCTGCAGCATGAGGATGAGGAACAGTCCGACATCCACCCAGCCATTACGATAGCGCGCCAGCACATAGGCGCATCCGGTGCCGAGCAGCGTGATGACGGTAACGGCCCCAACTGCGATGATGAGCGAATTGCCCATGTAGCGCGCCAGATTGCGGCTTTCCCAGACATAGGCATAGGTGCTCCACTGCGGATCGCTTGGCCAGAAGCTCGGCGGTGTCGCAAACATCGCAGAACCGCTTTTGAGCGTCGTGATGTACATCCAGTAGAGCGGAAAGAGGTAGATGGCGGCAAGGACAAGCGCGATGGCCAGCATCAGCCGGTTGCGGGTGGTTTCACTCATCCGCGAACCTCCTGTTTGGTGGAGCGCACATAAACGACCGAGGCGAACATCACGAAGACGATCATGATCACCGAGATCGTCGCGCCGCGGGCAAAATCATATTGCCGGAAGGAGAGATCCCAGGCCCAGTATTGCGCCACGTTGGAGGCATTGTTCGGCCCGCCGGAGGTGATGGCGGCAAAAAGATCGAACTGCTGCAGCGTGAAGATAAGCCCAAGCGAGACGATGGCGCCGATGGACGAGCGCATCATCGGCAGCGTGATCGTGTAGAAACGCTGCCACACATTGGCACCATCCAGTTCGGCTGCCTCGAACAGATCGTCCGGAATGGACGACAGCCCGACCGAAAGCAGGATCATGTTAAAGGACGTGCCAAGCCAGATATTGGCAAGGATCACCGCCCAGAGCGCATAAGATGGGTCCGAGCGCCAGAAGATGTTGCCGGAGATGATGCCGCTTTCCCGAAGCAGGAAATTGATGACGCCGAAATCACCCGACAGCATCCAGTTCCACACAGCGCCGACAACCAGCCCCGGCATGACCCAGGAGACGAGGAAAAGGCCGCGCAGCCAGGAGGCGCCGGGAAAATTCACCCAGAAGAACAGGGCAAGCCCGAACCCGAGCGCAAACTGCCCGGCAATCGAGGCGGTGACGAAAATGGCGGTATTGGCAAAGATCGGCCATGTCTCCGGTTCGGAAAACAGCGCGACATAATTGCTGAAACCGACGAAGGGGCGCACGAAACTGCCGAGCGAAAACATGTCGACTTCCTGAAAGCTCATCAACACGTTGTAGAGGAGCGGCAGGCCGGACATGAGGAAAAGAAACCCGAGCGGCAGGGCAACGAGGCCGATATCGAAGCCGCGCCCATCCGTCAGGCTGGAAATGATCTTGCGCATCCATGGTCTCCGCAACGGCGCTCGCGTCTCCAGGGCTCAGGCCGCCCCCCGGTGGAATTGAAGGGAGAGAGGCGGCCTGCCCGGAGGGTTCCTGCCGGAGCGCCTTTTTGGCGCATCCGGACTGATCATTGATGGACTGCGTCAGCCCAGGACGGCGTTGATCTTTTTTGCCGCCTGGTCCAGCGCATCCTTTGGCGACATCTGCCCGGTGAGCGCTGCCTGAATGGCATCCTGGATGGCCTTGGAGATTTTTGGCCATTGCGGATGGGGACCTCGGGCCTTCGCGTATTTCAGCTGCTCCTGAAACACTTTCAGCGCCGCATCCTTTTTTGCGTCACCCGTCGGCGGCAGGGTGATATCGGAGCGGGCAGGAAGCTGGCCGTATTTGGCAAACATCTTGTCGTCCTGCGAGGCGAAATATTCGATTGCCTTGAAGGCTTCGGCCGGATGCTTGGTCGAGGAGAAGATCGCCCAGTTGAAATCGCCCATGGCGGACGAACGCTGGGCGCCTGGCTCCGGTACGGGCAGAAGGGCAACGCGCCAGTCGAATTTCGCCTCCTGCGTCATGCGGTTCAGCTCCCAGGGACCGGAAATCGCCATGGCGGCATTGCCGGAATTGAAGGTGCCGGTGGAATCCCACTGGCCGCGCGTCAAACTGTCCGGCGAGGCAAGCTTCTCGTCCATGATCGTTTTCCACGCCGTCAGCGCCTTCACGCCGCCGGCGGAATTGATGGTCTGGTAGCTGCCGCCGGCCATCTGGACCCAGGGCAGGAACTGGAACGTGCCCTCCTCGCCGGCCTTTGCCGAAAACGCCAGTCCATAGACGTTCTTTGCCGGGTCGTTCAGCGTGCGGGCAGCCGCCAGCAACTCGTCCCAGGTCTGCGGCGGCTTGTCGGGATCGAGGCCCTTGGCCTTGAACATATCGGCATTATAATAAAGCGCGATGGTGTTCGTTGCCTTCGGCACGCCGTAGAGCTTGTCCTTCCAAGTGACGGAATTCAAAGGTCCCTGAAAGTAGTTTTCCTTCTTGATGACCGTCGATTTTGCAATCATGTCGGTGAGATCGAGGAAGGCGCCGCGCGAGGCAAAAACCGCGTGATCGGGGTTGTCGATCGCGATGATATCAGGCGCCTGGCCGGTGGAAAAGGCGCGCATCGCCTCGCTCACCACGTCGTCGAACTGGATCAGCCGGTATTCCACCTTGATGCCCGGCTCCTTCTCGTCGAATTCGCGGGCGAGGTTCAAGGCCGGCTGTTCCGGCTTGTCGAGACTCCAGATGCGGATCGTTACCTCGTCGGCCGCTTGCGCGTTAACCGTGAGAGCGGATGTGGAGACGAGCGCAAGCGCGCCTGCCATCAGAAACTTTCGAATAGACATTCTCTCCTCCTAGAGTTGAACCATTCATTCCCACCGGCCTCCTCCAAGCCGATGGTCAGTCTCGCAGTCTGTCCCATAATTCCCTGTGGCGGTCTGCAAATGGCAATTTCTGCGCTTCCGGTGCTCACGTACGTTCAGTACGCTCCGCTCCGGTTCTCGAAATTACCCTTTTCGCCGCGCCACAGGGAATTCTTGAACAGACTGTCACTGCGGGTCGGACACGAAGTCGCCGCCCCGGCAATTCTTCAGATATTTCAGCGCATGCACCTGTCCGGTCATTTCCAGCGCATCGCGATAAACGGGGTCATGCCACCCTTCGATGTCGATGGAGCCGGACCAGCCGGCAAGCCGCAGTTCGGAAATCACATCCGTCCAGTTGCTGTCGCCAAAGCCCGGCGTGCGCATGAAAACGAAGGGGTGTTTGCCAAAAATGCCGTGCTCGCGGATCACATCCCAGCGAATGGTGGCGTCCTTGCCGTGAACGTGGAAAATGCGGGCAGCCCATTTGCGGATCTGCGGCAGCGGATCGATGAGATAGACCATCTGGTGGCAGGGCTCCCATTCAAGCCCGAAATGCTCGTCCGGTGTCTCGTTGAAGATCAGCTCCCAGGCATCGGGATTGTG
>JAIXTO010000003.1 GCA_027483885.1 Rhizobiaceae bacterium | reverse complement strand
TGCCTATACCGCCAATTCGATCACGGCGCTCACCAAGCTATCCTACGAGCTGAATGACCGTGACACGGTAAGCGGCGGCGGCGAAGTGGCATGGACGGAGGCCGAGGACGCCTTTGGCCGCAACACCTATCTGACATTCTCGACTCCCTTCACCTTCGAGCGCGACGGGCGCAACAACAAGCTGGAACCCACGGAAGGCTACCGGCTGACGGCCAGTGCCACACCGAGCTACGAGGCCTATGGCGGAACGATCTTCTCGTCTTTCGAGGGCTCGCTCTCGGGTTATCTCGGCCTTGGCGACAGCGACCGGCTGGTGCTGGCCGCGCGCGTGGCGGGCGGCTCGGTGATCGGCGCAGACAGTCTCGTCGACATTCCAGCGACGCGCCGCTTCTTTGCCGGCGGTGGCGGTTCCGTGCGTGGCTACGCGTTTCGTGAAATCTCTCCCTATAACAGCGACAACGAGGCGCTGGGCGGACGTTCCTATGCGCTCGCATCGTTCGAGGCTCGACTGAAGGTGAACGAAAAGGTTGGAATAGTTCCGTTTTTTGACGTCGGCAGCGTCTCGACCGAAATCGTGCCCGATTTCTCCGATATCCGCATGGGCGCCGGCATCGGCTTGCGTTATGCAACGCCGTTCGGCCCGTTGCGACTGGATGTGGCGCTGCCGCTGAACCGCTATGACGGCGGCAGTCAATACGGTATCTATGCGGGCATCGGGCAGTCATTCTGATGTCGCGCAAACAGGAAGTTCAGGATAAGCACGTCCCGAAGGAAGCCAAGGATGAACCCGCGTCGATGACATCATCGTCCCGCAAGACGGCCGGAATACTGCGCGCAGTGCTCATCGCTGCGGCGCTTCTGCTCGTGCTTGCGCTGGGCTTCGTGGCCTTCCTTGGCTTCGTGCCCGCCGGCCATCGCATGGCGGGGCAGTTTGCCTCCTCGCTCCTGTCGTCTCCGGGCCAGAAAATCACCATTTCGCCACCTCGTGGCCTGCTCACCGGACATCTTGAAATCGACCGGCTGACGGTTTCGGACGCAAATGGCGTTTATGCGCAAGCGCATGACATCGATGTCGACTGGTCGCCGCTGTCGCTTCTGAAACGCACATTCCATGCCGATAGCATCGCCGTCGGCCGCGTCGAGGTTTCGCGTCCTCCTGTACCGGTCAAACCGGTACGCCAGCAGACGACGCAAAACACCAGCGGCGGCTTCTCCCTGCCCGTCTCCATCGGTATCGACCGGATCAGCCTGCCCGACATCACCCTTGCTCCGGCAGTCACCGGGCGCAGCTTCCAGATTGCCGCCGAAGGGTCAGCCAATGCGACGGGCGAGCGCGTGGCATTGAAACTCTCGGCCAACCGCAAGGATGCGCCGAACGCCATTGCCAAGGCAGATCTCGTCTTCGCGCCAGGCCAGAACGAGCTGAAGCTGCAGGCGCTGGTGGCAGAACCGCAAGGTGGGCTTCTGGCACGCCTGCTGCATCTGCCCGGTGCACCCGCGCTGGCGCTGGCGCTGGATGGCCAGGGACCGCTGTCGAACTGGACCGGGCAGCTGCGCGGCACAGTCAACGGCGAGCCGGTCATCAGCATGGACGGTCAGCACACGCTGACGGCGCAAGGCCGCCACCAGCTGCAGATGTCTGGCGGCGGGCAACTGGCCGAACTGCTGCCACCCACGCTGCGCCCCCTGTTTGCCGGTAGAACCGACATCAATGTCGGTGCAGTCATCAGCCCGAATGGCCGCATCGAGATCAGCAAGAGCGAGTTGACGACGGGCGCGATGCGGGTTGCCGCCTCCGGCGCACTCGATCCCTCCGGCGACAACAGCCTGACCGGCAGCGCAACCGCCACCAACGGCGCCGTGGCCATGGAATGGCCGCTGGACGACGAACCGCTGCGGTTTGCCCTCGACAACCTGAATTTCACCCTGACGGGGCCTGCCGAATCCTCCCGTTTCAATGCCACGGCGGCACTGAAATCCTTGTCCACGGCGGACGCGCGCTTCGCCCAGGTTCGCCTGCAGGCCGAAAGCGAAGACCTCAACCTGCGGCAATGGGCCGGCAGCGTGCGTACCCGCATTTCCGCAGCAGAGGCCAATTTCACCAATCCCGATCTCGACCGGTTGATCGACGGACCCATTCGGCTCGATGCCCCCATAAGGCTTGCGCTGCCGGCCATCGGGCTGGATGCCTCGACCTTCGAAAGCGCCAATATTTCCGGCACGATCAGCGGCGCCTATAATCTGTCGCAGCAGTCCGTCACCGGAAATCTGCGCATGTCGCTCAACCCGAACGGCTTGCCGGAGGTGGCGGAACAGTATCTCGACGGCATGATCGGCTTCGAGGGTTATATCGATGGCGTGATCGGCGGGCGCATGAGCCTCGAAAACCTGGTCGTCAAATCCAGCGTTCTGGAAGGCCACGGCAACGTGCTGCTGCAGGACGGCAAGCTGGACGCCCATCTGGCCGGACGCGTGCCGGATCTTGCCAAATTGCGTCCCGATGCCAAGGGGGCGGCCGGTTATGACGTCAAGCTGTCTGGACCGCTGGAGGCGCTGGGCGCCAAAGCCGCCATTAATGCGGCCGAAGCGCGGTTCAGCGGCCATCTGTTCGAGGGCATCATCCTGTCGTTTGATGGCACCGTCACCGGAGACGAGCCGAACGGAACCCTGCAGGCAGGCGGCCGGGTGGATGGAAAGCCGGTCAACCTGAAAACGCAGGTCCACCAGAAGGATGGCGTGGTTTCGCTTCCCGGCATGCTGCTGGAGGCCGGAGCCAACCGGGTCAGCGGGTCCCTTGCACTTTCGCCCGACTACCTGCCGTCGGGCAGGCTGGACTTTGCGCTGCCGGATATCGGGTTGCTGACCACGTTTGCCGGACAACAGGCAAGCGGCGACCTTTCCGGCACGCTCGACCTCTCCAGTTCGAACGGCGTGGCAGCGGCCACGCTCAACGCATCCGGGCAGTCCATCGCCACGCAGGGCATGACACTGGCAAATCCTGCGATCTCGGTGATCAGCAACGACCTGAAGGCGCTTGCCGCAAACGGCACCCTTCGCGCCTCGCGCGTTTCGCTTGGCACGCAGTTGGCTGATGATGTAACCCTCACACTTGCCCAGGCCGGCCCCAACACCGGCCTCGATCTTGCTGCCCGCTATGGCGGTGCCCCGGTGTCCCTTGCCGGACACGTGGACCGCAGCAACGACAATGCCATGCGCATTGCCATTGACCGCTTTTCCGCAAATCTGGCCGGGATCGATCTTCACCTGCGGGAACCCAACACGATCCGCTTTGCTTCCGGACGCGCCGAGATCGGTGGCCTGAACCTTGCAGCCGGCGACGGGACGGTCCTGGTCGACGGAAGCGCCGGACAGCAGTTGAACATTGCGATCAGGGCGAGCGACGTTCCGGCGCAGCTTGCCAATGGCTTTGCTGCCAATCTCGGCGCGTCGGGCCACATCGGGGGGGCAGCAACCATCAGCGGCACTTCGGCTGCACCCGTTATTCGTTACAGCTTGAACTGGGAGGATGCCGAACTTGCCGAAACCCGCACGCGCAGCATCCAGCCGCTTTCGCTCTCGGCGCGCGGACGCTTCGAAAACGGCACCGTGACGATCGAGCGGGCCGGTATCGAGGGTCAGGACGGGCTTGATGTCTCCGCCAGCGGAACAATTGCGATCAGCGAACCGCGCCGTATCGTCCTGCAGGCCGATATCGCGTCGCTGCCAGCAGAACTGGCCAACAGTTTCCGTCCGCAACTGGCCACCAGAGGGACGGTCAAGGGCAGCGGCCGGGTGACCGGCACGGTCAGCGAACCGGTGGCTGAGTTCAATCTCTCGCTCACCGGTGCCTCGACCGCCGAAACCCGCAGTGCCGGCCTTGGTGACCTGATCGGTCGGTTGAACGGACGCTTCGAGAACCGCGTCCTCAGCATCGGCGAACTCACCATTTCCGGCACGCAGGGGCTTTCCGTCAACGCCAGCGGCACGCTCGGCCTTGATGGCGAGCGACCGATCACGCTGCGCTCCACGCTTGCCGCGGTGCCGGCGGGGCTCATCAATGCGGTGCGTCCGGATCTGAAGGCGCAAGGCGCATTGTCCGGCACCGTGACGGCCGGCGGCACACTTGCCGCGCCACAAGCCGATTTCGACCTTCAGCTTGCCTCCGCATCTGCCGAAGCCACCCGCGCCGCCAATGTCGGCCCGCTCAATGTCACCGCCCGTGGCCGCTTCGCCGATCAGATGATCACCCTTGCCGATGCGCGTCTTACCGGCGACAACGGCCTGACCGCCCATGCGAACGGTACCGTCGGGCTTGCCGGCGGAGGCGCCGTCGCGCTTTCGGCGCAATTTTCTGCCCTGCCGGCCGCACTTGCAAACCTTGCGCGCCCGGGTCTTGCCGCAAGCGGCAGCGCAAGTGGCACGGTTTCGGCAAGCGGCACGTTTTCGGCACCGGTTGCGACCTATGACGTGACGGTGGCTGATATCGCCACCAGCGAGAGCCGTGCGGCGGGCGTGAAAGCACTTGATCTTCGCGCGCTCGGCCGTTTCGAGAACGGCGTTCTGACCCTGGAACAGACGCAGCTGAGCGATCCCTCCGGCCTGTCGCTCACCGCATCCGGCCGGGTGATCCTGACCGGGCCGCAGGCGCCGGCGCTCGATCTCAATGCCGATATCCGCGCCCTTCCTGCCAATCTCGCCAATGCCTTCGTGCCGGATCTCGATGCAGGCGGCATCATCTCTGGAACCGTCTCGTCCACCGGCTCGCCGGAGGCGCCCGCCACGCAGTTTGATCTGAAATGGCAGGATGCGCAGACGCGCCAGACCCGCGGCGCCGCCCTTGCCGGACTTCAGGTGGAAGCGCGCGGTACGTTTGCCAACAACACGCTGACACTGGAGCAGGCAGGGCTTTCCGGTCCGTCGGGACTTTCCGCCTCTGCCAAGGGCACGGTCGGGCTCGCTGGAGACAAGCCGCTCGACCTCTCGGCAACCGTTGCATCACTGCCGGCCAGCCTGATCAGCGGCTTCGTGCCTGACATCGATGCCGGCGGCACCTTGTCCGGCACGGCTGCCATCGGCGGCAGCGTTTCGGCCCCCGCGGTAAAGTACGATCTGCAATGGGCCGATGGCGTGATCCGCCGCCAGGGCGATGCCGGCATTTCGAACCTGACCCTGAAGGCCGCCGGAAGTTTTGACGGCGGGCGACTGACCCTTGGCGCAACGCGGTTGACGGGTCCTCGGGGCCTTTCGATTTCGGCTGATGGTGCTGTCGTGCTCGGCGGCGAAGCCGGACCGATCCTCAATCTTAATGCAAACCTCACATCGGTTCCGGCAAGCCTTGCCAATGCTTTCGTTCCCGGGCTTGGGGCCACCGGCACGATCTCGGGCAAGGTTTCCGCCCTGCCCGGTGGCGGCGCCAATGGCGCGCGCTTTGATCTTGCCTGGGACGATGCATCGCTTGCGCAGACAACAAGCGCCGGCGTGCCGCCTTTCCGCATTGCCGCGAACGGCACGTTTGAAAACAACCGCCTTGCCTTCGAGACGCAACTGGGCGGTGCCAGCGGCCTTTCCCTGCGCGGCAACGGCAGCGTCGGACTGGCGGGAGACCGGCCCCTCGATATGCGTGTGCAGGGAGACGTGCCATTTGCCCTTCTCGCCGCGCAGCTGTCAGGCCAGGGGTTTGTGCTGGAAGGCGGTGCAAACCTCAACGTGACCGTTGGCGGAACGGCATCGGCACCCGCAGTCACCGGCACGGCGTCCACCTCCGGCGCAAGGCTTGTCGATGTCCGGCGCAACCTTGCCGTGAACGGAATCGCCGGCTCCGTTGAGTTCAATCGTGACCGGGCCGTGATTTCGCGGCTTTCCGGCACGCTGTCGCCTGGCGGCACGGTCACCATCAACGGCTCTGTCGGCCTGACAGACGGATTTGCTGCCGATCTCAATATCGCCCTCGACAATGCCACCTATGTCGATGGCAACCTGGTGACGGCAACGGTCAACGGCGCGCTCAACCTGTCCGGTCCCCTCTTGCAAGGTCCCAAGCTTGCCGGCAACGTGACGCTCCTCAAGGCAAACATCACGGTGCCCGCCAGCCTGCCGGCATCGCTTGCCGAGCTTAACGTAGAGCATCGCAATGCACCCGACGACGTGCGCGCCCTCCTGGAAAGCCTTCAGCCGAAGGGCGGCACACAGACCAGCACCGGTATCACGCTCGACCTGACACTGACTGCCCGCAACAACATCTTCGTGCGCGGGCGTGGTATCGATGCCGAACTTGGCGGCTCGCTCACCATTCGCGGCTCGGCCGCCGACCCTGTCGTGACCGGCGGCTTTGAAATGCGGCGCGGTCGTATCGTCATCCTCACCAAGCGGCTGGACTTCACCACCGGCAAGATCACCTTCGGTGGAAGCCTGGTGCCGATCCTTGACCTTGTTGCCAGCACTTCATCCGATCAGACCACCATCAACATCACGGTAACAGGCCCTGCCAACAACCCGGACATCGTCTTCGGGGCATCGCCGTCGCTGCCGCAGGACGAGGTTCTGGCGCGGCTGATTTTTGGCCAGTCGATGTCACGCCTGTCTGCCCTGCAGATCGCGCAGCTGGCGGACGCGGTGACGCAGCTTGCCGGCGGCGGCTCGAACTCGCTGCTGCAGACGTTGCGCAGCGGCCTTGGCGTCGACGATATCGACATCAACACGGATGAAAGCGGCCAGACAAGCGTGTCCGTCGGCCGTTATCTCAACAACCGCACCTATTTCCAGCTGGAGCAGGGCGGCAGCAGCGGCGGCGCCAAGGCTTCTATCAATCTCGATGTGGGGCGGGGCGTGAAGCTCAAGGGATCGGCTGGCAGCGAGGGCGGCTCGGCGGGCATTTTCTACGAACGGGAATACTGAAGAAGCCCACCGCAGCTTACGGCAGACCTGCCCCTTGGTTCAGGGCAAGACCGAACACTGCTTTGACAGCCGGTCCCGCTATTGGCGCCAGCAGTTTTCCGTAAAGTCTTGCAGCGGTTTCATGTCACCGTCGCCCCCCTGCAAAGCCATGCAAACTTTTGCATCTTCCTTCACCCAACTATTAGACTTGACGCATTTTTAATGCATAACCGCTACCTTGATGCGCAATTGCTCATGCAGCCGACAGGAACTGATGCAGGAGCACCACTGTCTTTCGATTGCGCAAAGGTAATACCGTGACCCTCAGTTTCATGCCGACCAGCGACGCCAGCAACTTGCTTTCTGCGATCGGCCGTTCTCAGGCTATGATCGAGTTCGATCTCGGCGGCAGGATCCTCACCGCCAACGAAAACTTCTGCCGCGCACTCGGGTATACGCTTGCCGAGATCAAGGGAAAGCAGCACGCGATGTTCTGCGAACCGGCCTATACCCGGTCGGAGGACTACAAGCTCTTCTGGGCAAAACTTGCGCGGGGCGAATTCCAGGCGGCGGAATACAAGCGCATCGGCAAGAGCGGCAATGAGGTCTGGATCCAGGCCTCCTATAATCCCGTCAGCGTCCGCGGCAAGGTCGTGAAGGTGGTGAAGATCGCCACTGACATCACGGCGGCAAAGATGAAATCGGCCGAGGATGCCGGCAAGATCGCGGCGATTTCCAAGATACAGGCCGTTATCGAGTTCACCCCGAAGGGCGACATCATCACGGCCAACGAGAATTTCCTCACCTGTCTGGGCTACAGCCTCAGTGAAGTTCAAGGGCGGCATCACAGCATGTTCGTCGAACAGGCTTTTCGCGACAGCCCGGATTATGCGGCCTTCTGGAAGAAACTCGGCGGCGGCGAGGCCATTGCTGCCGAATTCAAGCGCATCGGCAAGGGCGGCAAGGCGGTTTGGATCCAGGCCTCCTACAACCCGATCTTCGACGCTGACGGACGCGTGTTCAAGGTGGTGAAGTTTGCCACCGACATTACCGAGCGCGTCCGTGCTGTGGACGACATTGCCGGCGGCCTCACCGCCTTGTCACGCGGAGATCTGACCCACCGCATTACCCAGCCCTTCATTCCAGGCCTTGAGAAGATCCGTACCGACTTCAACGAGTCGATGGAAAAGCTGCGGCAGGCCATGCAGCTTGTGGGCGAGAATGCCGAGGCGATTGCCTCCGGTTCCGAACAGATCCGCCAGGCCTCCAACAGCTTGGCCCAACGAACCGAACAGCAGGCAGCCGCCGTTGAACAGACGGCAGCCGCGCTGGATGAGATTACACAGACGGTTGCGACCAGCGCAAAACGTGCCGAAGAGGCCGGACAGTTGGTCGGCCGGACGACTGCCGGGGCCACGCATTCCGGCGAGGTGGTTGCCAATGCAATTTCCGCCATGGGCCAGATCGAAAACTCCTCCGGCGAAATTTCGTCGATCATCGGGGTTATCGACGACATTGCTTTCCAGACCAACCTTCTGGCGCTGAATGCCGGCGTTGAGGCCGCACGTGCCGGTGAAGCTGGCAAGGGTTTTGCCGTCGTTGCCCAGGAGGTGCGGGAACTTGCGCAGCGTTCCGCAAAGGCTGCCAAGGAAATCAAGGCGCTGATCAACACGTCAAGCCAGCAGGTGGCAAAGGGCGTGTCCCTTGTCGATGAGACCGGCAAGGCCCTGCAATCGATTATCGGCGAGGTCGGCGATATCAATGGAAATATCGCTGCCATCGTGGAGGCCAGCCGCGAGCAGGCAACCGGCCTGAAGGAAATCAACAAGGCCATCAACCTGATGGACCAGAATACGCAGCAGAATGCGGCCATGGTGGAAGAATCGTCTGCCGCCAGCCACAGCCTGGCGCGCGAGGCGGATTCTCTCAGAACTCTCATTTCAAAATTCAGCTTTGGGAAACAATCTTCCTCTAAGGTAAGTGTTGCGCGACCCGATGCACGCCCTGTGGCATCTCCGGCTCGCTCACTCATGGCCAAGGTTGCACGCTCCAGTACCGGTGGCGCAGCCGCCGCCCAGGCATCGGAAAGTTGGGAAGAATTTTGATGGCTACGACGATCAACTCTACAAGCTACAGCGGCGAGATGCTTGAGATCATCGCGTTTCGCCTTCACGATCAGGAATTTTGCGTGAAGACGACGACGATCCGCGAAATTCGCGGCTGGGCGCCGTCCACGCCAATCCCGCATGCACCGTCCGATGTCATCGGCGTGATGAACCTGCGCGGCTCGGTCATTCCGATCATCGATCTCGCCTACAAGCTGGGCATGAAGAGCACGGTTGCCAACGAGCGTTCGGCCATCGTCGTTGCCGAAGTGCACAACATGGTCATCGGCATGCTGGTCGACCGCGTTTCCGACATCCTGACGATCCCGTCGGATCAGGTGCAGCCGGTGCCGGAGGTTTCGGCCTCCTTCGACAAGTCGTTTTCCGAAGGCATCATTGCCAATGAAAACGGCATGATCTGCTTCCTGAACCTGTCGAAAATGTTCAAGGGCAGCGATCTCGAAGACATGGCCGCCTGATCTGATCTTTCGGGCAGACAACACATTTCCAAGGGCAGCGCGGGAGACCGCCGCTGCCCTTTTTGCGTGCGTGCTTTCGTCGCCACGGCTCCACGCTTCTTGATCTTGGCAGGCGGCTGGACTACCAGACGGGCCATCCCTTGAATGCTGAAGGACATCTCATGCGCCTGCTCCTCATCCACACCGGCGGAACGATCGGCATGGCGCAGGGGCCAGACGGACTTCAACCGCAGCAGGGGCTGGTGGAGACGGCCGTTGCCGAACGGTTGCCGCCTAAGACCACGCTTTCGACCCATGTTTTCAAGCCCCTTCTCGATAGTGCCGATGTCGGCCCACGCCACTGGAACGAAATGCTGGATGCCATCCGCGCCCATCCCGACCTTCCGGTGATCATCACCCATGGCACCGATACAATGGCGTTTACCGGTGCGGCCTTGTCCCAGGCGCTGGCGGGTGAGGCACGCCGCATCATCCTCTGCGGCTCGATGATCCCGCTTGGCGAAGACGGCGATGCGGACGAAAATCTTTCGCTGGCCATCAAGGCTGCCCTTGCCGGCGGTATCGGCGTCGATCTCGCCTTTGCAGGCAAACTTTTGCCGGCGGCAGGGCTGGTAAAGCATGACAGCCACGCAATGGATGCCTTTCGCTTCCAGCGGCAGGATGCCGCCACGCCACCCCGATCGCGCCGCTTCTCGAACCGCCGGCTCGCCGTTCTGACGCTGACGCCCGGCATGCCGGCCGAACTGCTTGAAGCCTCGCTGTCAGTGCTGGACGGAGCGGTCCTGCGGGTCTTCGGCTCCGGAACCGCGATGAACGACCCGGCGGTCCTTGCAGCCCTTGCAAAAAGCGTAAAGGCCGGCAAACGCATCCGCGCCGTCAGCCAGTGCGAGGCAGGCGGGCTGGAACCCGGCGCTTACGCAGCCGGCGCCGGACTTTGGGCGACCGGCATTGAAAACGGTGGTGGCGAGACGCCGGAGGCAGCCCTCATCCATCTCTGGCTGAACTGATCCTCTCACAATCCGCCCAAAACGACGAAAGGCGACCCGCAAGGCCGCCTTCCCTCTTTTCTGTTTGCAAAGCTGCTTATCCGAAGATCGCCAGGCTGTTCTCCAGCGTGACCCAGACACCCCAGAGGAGCGGGATACCGACGACGGCCCAAGCCATCGCGGCCTTGGCATCGAAGCCCCCCTTGCCGATGCCGAAGGAGCCGGTCGGGCCGGCATTGGCCGCCGCGGTCTTCGCCTGCAATGCCGTAACCTCCGCATCGGACATGAACCATTTGTCGGCAAGCGGCCTGACAAAGGCGTTGGCGACCAGACCGAGCGCCAGCATGCCGGCGAGGATATACATGGTGCTGGTATAGAGTTGTGGCCCCGGCGCGACGCCGGCAGCGATCTGTGCTTCGCGGATGTAGTTGACGACAAAAGGCCCGGCAATGCCCGCCGTTGCCCAGGCTGTCAGCAGGCGACCATGGATGGCACCCACAAATTGCGTGCCAAAGATATCGGCAAGATAGGCCGGGATGGTGGCAAAGCCGCCGCCATACATCGACAGGATGATGCCGAAGGCCAGCACGAAAAAGGCCTTGGATCCCATCAGTGCCAGCGTCGGTGCCAGAGCATAGAGCACGATACCGAGGATGAAGAAGCAGAAATAGGTGTTCTTACGACCCAGCCTGTCCGACATCGACGCCCAGAAGAAGCGTCCGCCGATATTGAACAGCGACAGAAGACCGGTAAAGCCCGCCGCGATGGCTGCAATCTGCGCCTTCTGGCCCGCGTCGAGCTGCGCAAAAGCAACGCCCGGCAAGCCGATGAGAGAGCCGGCAAAGATTTCCTGCAGCATGGGCGAGGCCATGCCGATGACGCCAATGCCCGCGGAAACGTTGAGGCAGAGCACGGCCCAGATCAGCCAGAACTGCGGCGTCTTGTGCGCGTTCTTCAGATGCACATGGCGGGTGGTGATCATCGTGCTTTTGGAGGCGGGCGGCGTCCAGCCTTGCGGGCGCCAGCCAGCCGGCGGGATGCGATAACCGAAAGCGCCCCCCATCATGAAGACGAAATAGACGAGCGCCATGACGACGAAGGTCTGCCACACACCCACGGATACATCCGTCTTGAACGTGTTCATCAGGATGTTGGCAAGCGGTGCGCCGATCATCGCGCCGCCGCCAAAACCCATGATGGCCATGCCGGTTGCCATGCCACGCCGATCGGGGAACCATTTCACCAGCGTCGAGACCGGTGAAATATAACCGAGACCGAGGCCGATACCACCGATGACACCCGCGCCCAGCCACATCAGCCACAGCTGGTGGAACATCACGCCGAGCGCTGCGACCAGAATGCCGCCGCACCAGCAGCAGGCAGAGACGAAGCCCGCCTTGCGCGGGCCGACGCGCTCCAGCCAGCCGCCCCATATGGCCGCGGAGCAGCCGAGGAGGACGAAGAAGAGCGTATAGATCCAGCCAAGATCCGCCACGCGCCAGTTGCAGGCCGTCGTGAACAGCGCGCCTCCCAGCGTCAGCCCCGAGCAGCTTGGATCCGCGTTCGGAATGGCGCGGCTGAGAGGCAGCCAGAAGACGCTGAAGCCATAGGCCATGCCGATGCACAAATGTATGGCAAGCGCTGCCGGTGGCACAAGCCATCGGTTGAAACCCGGTTTTGCAATGATTCGCTCTCTATCCAGGAAGCCGACACCCGCCATACTTCCCCCCGTCACGCCTGCTACTGCCATTGACAATACCTCCCTATGGAATGTCAGACATCGAAAATTGCCATCGCGCCGGCCGATCCGGTCCGGCACCCATCGTGTCGCTCAAGTGGTGCTTTCCGGCACGCTCGGCTCTGAAAGCGATTCCCCGGCGGCCGTCCCCTTGCCTCCCGGTGCGCCTTCGGCGGCATCAGCGCCCAGGCCGACAGCGCAATCATTGACTGCGTCCGGGCGCTTGATGCGGGCCGATGCCAGGATGACCAGCGGCAGAAAGCCGCCGGTGCCGGCATCGATCAACTCGAAGAAGCGACGTCGCATGCGCTTCTCCCAGAACTTATTGATGTGGGTCGCCACGCCCTCCACCCGCACGTCCTGCGGCTGCGAGGCAAAGAAGGTCGCAATCTGGTTTGCCATGCGAACGAGTTTCTCATCCGTGTGACTGAGCGACATGGTTGGCACCTCCCTTTGCGGTCAAGCGGTCGGCATGCGCGAAAATTTCATAGTCATTGCCGCGCACGACCCCGATCAGTGTCATACCGGCTTCTTCGGCAGTGCGGATGGCAAGGGCCGTCGGCGCGGAAATCGCCGCGAGCACCGGACTGCCAAGGATTGCCGCCTTCTGCACCATTTCCACCGACAGGCGGCTCGTGACGACCACCACGCCTTCGGCCGGCGCCCAGCCCCCGAGAAGAACGGCGCCCACCAGCTTGTCGAGGGCGTTGTGGCGCCCGACATCCTCGCGCATCGCAACCAATCCTTCGCCCGGCACATAAAAACCGGCACCATGCACGGCCCGCGTTTCTCGGTTCAGCTGCTGTGCCTGGCCCATCAGGTCCATGGCGCTTGAAAGCTCGTCCGGAGACACTTGAAAACCATCGTCTGTGATCTTCGGCACCGTGCGGGTGGCCTGCTCGATGGATTCGATGCCGCAAAGCCCGCACCCGACGGGACCTGCCATGCGCCGGCGTCGAAGGGTGAGCGCCTCGGCGGTCGCGTCCTTCAACGTCACCTGTACATCGATGCCGTCGCCGGCCTCGACCGGTTCGATGGACAGGATTTCGCTCGCCGCGCGAATGATGCCCTCGGCCATCGAAAAGCCGACGGCAAAATCTTCAAGATCCGCGGGCGTTGCCATCATCACCGCATGGGTGGAGCCGCCGAACGAAAAAGCGATCGGCACCTCTTCCGGCACCACCCGGCTACCGGTGACGGTGCGTCCATCGCGCGACTGGATTTCAGCGACCGTGCGGGTTGCGGGTATCATTCCGCCGCTTCCAGCTTGGCTGCAATCCGACGCGACCGACGCGACAGCTCCTCGTAATCCTCCTGCCATTCGGTCGGCCCGTTCGAGGGCGAGATCTGCACGGCGGTCACCTTGTATTCGGGACAGTTGGTTGCCCAGTCGGAGAAGTCGGTGGTGATGACGTTCGCCTGCGTGTTCGGGTGGTGGAAGGTGGTATAGACGACGCCCGGCGCGACGCGATCGGTGATCAGCGCCCGAAGCGTCGTTTCACCGGCGCGGCTCGCAAGCTTCACCCAATCGCCATCCTTGATGCCGCGCTGTTCAGCATCGTGCGGATGCAGTTCCAGCCGGTCCTCCTCGTGCCAAACCACGTTTTCCGTGCGCCGCGTCTGCGCGCCGACATTATACTGCGAGAGAATGCGCCCGGTGGTGAGAAGCAGCGGAAAGCGCGGGCCGGTGCGCTCGTCGGTTGCCACATATTCCGTGCGGATGAACTTGCCCTTGCCGCGCACGAAACCATCGACGTGCATGATCGGCGATCCCACAGGAAACTTCTCGTTACAGGGCCACTGCACCGAACCCATCTTTTCGAGATAATCGTAGGAGACGCCGGCAAAACTTGGAGTGGATGCGGCAATCTCATCCATGATCTGAGAAGGATGCGTATAGGCCCAGTTGAGCCCCATGGCCTGCGCCAGCTTCTGGGTCACTTCCCAGTCCGCATAACCGTTCTTCGGCGTCATCACCTTGCGCACGCGGTTGATGCGGCGCTCGGCATTGGTAAACGTGCCGTCCTTTTCAAGAAAGGTCGATCCGGGCAGGAAGACATGGGCGTAATTGGCGGTTTCGTTGAGGAAGAGGTCGTGAACCACGACGCATTCCATGGCCGCAAGGCCTGCCGAGACATGCTTGGTATCGGGGTCGGACTGCAAGATGTCCTCGCCCTGAATGTAGATGCCCTTGAACGTGCCATCGACGGCGGCATCCAGCATATTCGGGATACGAAGACCCGGCTCGTTGTTCAGCGTCACGCCCCAGAGCTTTTCAAACGTCTCGCGTGTGGCATCGTCCGAGATGTGGCGATAGCCGGGAAGTTCGTGCGGGAACGAGCCCATGTCGCAGGAGCCCTGGACATTGTTCTGGCCACGCAACGGGTTCACGCCGACGCCGGGACGGCCGATATTGCCGGTGGCCATGGCGAGATTGGCAATCGCCATCACCGTGGTCGAGCCCTGACTGTGTTCGGTCACGCCAAGACCATAATAGATCGCGCCATTGCCGCCCTTGGCAAACAGGCGTGCGGCACCGCGCAGATCCTCTGCCGGTACGCCGGTGAACTTTTCGGTTTCTTCCGGCGAATGCTCAGGCTCGGCCACAAATGCTGCCCAGTCTTCGAACTCGGACCAGTCGCAACGCTCGCGGATGAAGGCCTCATCAAACAGGCCTTCGGTAACGATGACATGGGCCAGCGCCGTCAGCACCGCAACATTGGTGCCGGGCTTCAGCGGCAGATGGAAAGACGCTTCCACATGCGGTGTGCGCACCAGATCGATGCGGCGCGGATCGATGACGATCAGCTTGGCGCCCTTGCGCAGCCGCTTCTTCAGCCGCGAGCCGAAGACCGGGTGACCATCGGTCGGATTGGCACCGATGACCAGAACCACATCAGAATGTTCGACCGAATCGAAATTCTGCGTGCCGGCCGACGTGCCGAACGCCTGGCCGAGGCCATAACCGGTGGGTGAATGGCACACGCGGGCGCAGGTATCGACATTGTTGTTGCCGAAACCGGCACGGATGAGCTTCTGCACGAGGAAAGTTTCCTCGTTGGTGCAACGCGACGAGGTGATGCCGCCGATGGATTCCCGGCCATACTGGTACTGGATGCGGCGGAATTCCGAGGCGACATGCGCATAGGCCTCTTCCCAGGTGACTTCGCGCCAGGGATCGGAAATCTTTTCGCGGATCATCGGGTTGAGGATACGATCCGTGTGGCTTGCGTAACCGTAGGCGAACCGACCCTTGACGCAGGAATGGCCGCGATTGGCCTGCCCATCCTTCCACGGCACCATGCGCACCAGTTCTTCGCCACGCATTTCCGCCTTGAACGAACAGCCGACGCCGCAATAGGCGCAGGTGGTGACCATCGAATGTTCGGGCTGGCCGATTTCGATCACCGATTTTTCCGTCAGCGTCGCGGTCGGGCAGGCCTGAACGCAGGCGCCGCAAGACACGCATTCAGAAGATAGGAACGCCTCATGCGCGCCGGGCGAGACGCGGCTGTCAAAACCACGACCCTCAATGGTGAGTGCAAACGTGCCCTGTACTTCCTCGCAGGCGCGCACGCAGCGCGAACAGACGATGCATTTGGAAGGGTCATAGGTGAAATACGGATTGCTCTCATCCTTCGGCAGCCACTGGGCATTCATTCCGCCCTCGGCCGAGCGGGCCTTGACGTGATTTTCGCCGTCATCACCATAACGCACATCGCGCAGACCAACGGCCCCGGCCATGTCCTGCAGTTCGCAATCGCCATTGGCCGCGCAAGTCAGGCAGTCGAGCGGGTGATCGGAGATGTAAAGCTCCATCACGCCCTTGCGGATCTGCTTCAGCCGCTCCGTCTGGGTGTGGACGACGAGGCCCGGCGCCACCGGCGTGGTGCAGGAGGCGGGGGTGCCATTGCGGCCCTCCACCTCGATCAGACAGAGCCGGCAGGACCCGAAGGCATCCACCATATCGGTAGCGCAGAGCTTTGGCACCTGGATGCCGGCTTCCATGGAGGCGCGCATGATCGAGGTGCCCGCGGGCACGGTGATCGCGCGGCCATCGATGGTGAGTGTCACCAAGTCGGTGGATTTCGAGGCGGGTGTACCGTAATCGATTTCAGGAACGAGGGGCATGATAGGCCTCCTGCACTGCTGGCAATAGGTGAATATTCGGTGAGGCAGAGCGTTCGCGTGACCCCTTCTCCCCAGCGGGGAGAAGGTGGCGCGTCGCGCCGGATGAGGGGGTAAGCCTCAGCGCAAGTGGTCCCCTCATCGCCTCACTGCGTTCGGCACTTCTCCCCGCTGGGGAGAAGGAAGAGTAAGATCTTGCCCCTTCCATCATCAGTTTTGTCCCATTCATTCCGCAGCCTCCCGCACCGGCACCGGCGCAAAATCCTGCGGGAAATGCGTCAGCGCACTCATGACCGGATAAGGCGTGAAGCCGCCGAGTGCGCAGAGCGAGCCGAATTTCATCGTGTTGCAGAGGTCTTCCAGCAGCACCTTGTTCTTCTCCGGCTCAATACCCTTGGCGATCTTATCGACCACCTCGACACCCCGTGTGGAACCGATGCGGCAGGGCGTACATTTGCCGCAGCTTTCGATGGCGCAGAATTCCATCGCAAACCGCGCCTGCTTCAGCATGTCGGCGGCGTCGTCAAACACCACCACACCGGCATGGCCGATCAGCCCGCCGGCGGCTGTGAAGGATTCGTAGTCAAAGCTGGTGGAAAACAGCGACGGCGGGAAATAGGCGCCGAGCGGACCGCCCACCTGCACCGCCTTCACCGGACGACCGGTCAGCGTGCCACCGCCGATCTCGTTCACCAGTTCGCCAAGCGTCAGACCGAAGGCCGTCTCGTAAAGCCCGCCATGCCGGATATTGCCGGCCAGCTGGATCGGGATGGTGCCGTGCGAGCGGCCGACGCCGAAATCGCGGTAAAAAGAAGCGCCGCGATCGAGGATGATCGGGATCGAGGCAAGCGACATGACGTTGTTGACCACCGTCGGTTTACCGAACAGGCCCTCCAGCGCCGGCAGCGGCGGTTTTGCCCGGACGATGCCGCGCTTTCCTTCAAGGCTGTTGAGAAGCGAGGTCTCCTCACCGCAGACATAGGCGCCGGCCCCTTCGCGCACTTCCATGTCGAAGGCGTAAGGCGATCCCAACACGGACGGCCCCAGAATACCGGCGGCTCTTGCGATCTCAATCGCGTCTTCCATGGTGCTGATAGCATGCGGATATTCCGAACGGGTGTAGATATACCCCTTCGTCGCACCGACCGCGATACCGGCAATCGCCATGCCCTCGATCAGCACGAAGGGATCGCCTTCCATGATCATGCGGTCGGCAAAGGTGCCGCTGTCGCCTTCGTCGGCATTGCAGACGATGTATTTCCGGTCGGCGCGCGCGTCCGCCACCGTCTTCCACTTGCTCCCTGTCGGAAAGCCTGCGCCGCCGCGCCCGCGCAGGCCGCTTGCCGTGACCTCAGCCACGATGTCTGCCGGCGCCAGCGTGACGGCTTTTTCCAACCCCTTCAGGCCCTGGTAGTGACGGTAATCGTCCAGGGACAATGGGTCGGTAACGCCACACCGCGCAAAGGTAAGCCTTGTCTGACCTTTTAGGAACGGGATCTCTTTCGTCAGGCCATGCGCCAGCTTGTGGTCGCCACCGGACAGGAAATCCGCCTCGAACAAGGAGGGCACGTCGGAGGGTTTGACCGGCCCGTAGGCCACACGGCCATGATCGGTGCGCACTTCCACCAGCACTTCCAGCCACAGCAGGCCGCGCGAGCCATTGCGAACCACATGCACATCGAGATTGCGGGCACGCGCTTCGGTGATGATGGCAGAAGCGACACGATCGGCACCGACGGCAAGGGCTGCCGCATCGCGCGGCACGAAAACGGTCACGTTCATCGGCGCGCCTCCGTAACCATGTCGGAAAGACAGTGTTCGTCGAGCCTTCCATAAACCTCACCATCCAGCATGGCCGCCGGCGCGCAGGCGCAGAGGCCAAGACAGAAGACCGGTTCCAGCGTCACCGCACCGTCAGGCGTCGTCTCATGCCAGTCGATGCCAAGGCGGGCCTTGACGCTCTTGGCCAGATCCTCGCTGCCCATGGCCTGACAGGCCTCGGCGCGACAGAGTTTCAGCGTGTGGCGCCCGGCCGGATGGCTGCGAAAATCATGATAGAAGGACACGACGCCATGCACTTCGGCGCGCGACAGGTTTAGCGCCTGCGCAATCACCTGCTTGGTGCTTTCCGGAATAAAGCCGAATTCCGCCTGCACCTTGTGCAGAATCGGCAGCATCGGCCCTTCGAGATGCCGACAGTCTTCGATGATGGCGGAAATCCGGATCGCCTCATCCGTTGCGACCGCACGCATGTTCATCAGCCAGTCCTCCCAAACCGACGTACCAGCACAGCCAGAGCAGTGATGCGGAGCCTGAACTTGGCACATTTCGAAGCAGATATTCGAAGATCAAGTCGTCCGCGGCACAGCCAACAGTCTTGCCTTTTGTGAAGGATGACTAACGCTACAGGCTCAGGTCAATAACGGCATTCCGTCGCTTGATAGGAAATTTCTATCAAAGGCAGATGCTGCAGCGCGGGATCGCGCTTCATGCAGCAGCGCGGAAACCAGCGGCGTATGCGGTTCCCGATGCGTTGCGACCAGCCCGACCAGATGTTCGGCATCCGGTTCGGAAATCGGAATCATCCGAATCTGCTCGGGAAAACCGAAGGATTCCGCAACGTTACGGGGCATGATCGAGGCCCATTGGCCGGTGCGGATATGGGAAAACAAGACAATCATCGAATTGGATTCCAGTGTCGGCTTCGCCACCACGCCAGCCTCTGCCATGTGCTTGTTGATGATGCGGCGGTTTTGCATATCCGGCGTCAATAGGCAAAGCCGAAGGTTGGAAACCTCCTGCCATGTCACCACGTCCCGGTCGGCGAGCGGTGTACCTGCGGCTGCAATGAGGTGATAGCGTTCCGAATAAAGCGGCACGGTGGTGACGCGCCCGAGTGGCTCATTGTCGAGATAGGTTATGCCGGCGTCGATCTCGAGGTTTTCCAGCTGGCTCAGCACCTGCAACGAGGTGCGCGAGGTGATGGAAAAGGTGACTGCAGGGTGGCGCGCCTGAAACGGCTCCGTCAATTTCGGCACCATGGCAAGGGCGGTCGGAATAACGGCAACGCGGATATGGCCGGCAAGTCCCTTGCGGGCGGCCCGCATTTCCTCGCGCATGGTGCGGGTATCGCCAACGATCCGGCGCGCCCATTCCAGCACGCGCTGCCCCTCCGGCGTCAACCCCTGGAAACGCGAGCCGCGCACCACAAGCACGACGCCCAGCTGGTCTTCCAGCTGGCGAATGGCGGCCGACAGCGTCGGCTGGGATATTCCGCACTCCTCCGCCGCCCGGCCAAAATGCGAGGCACCGGCAAGGGCAATGAAGAATTCGAGCTTATCGATCATGGGGCCTCCGGACGTCTTTCCGCCTGTGCATCCCTGTTGTGGTCAAGTGCAGAGGAAAAGGTCAACCGGTCTCGTGAGGTCGACTGGCTGAGCCGATCAAAGCGTCGTCGGTAAAGTTGCCTCCGCAGCGCGGCGCCCTAGATGCCGCAATAGGCGCAGAACGTCTCAGACTTACAATTAAGGGCAATGGTGGAAGGCAGCGTGGCGGCAGACGACATATTCTCATTCCTGCAGGGCGGCGGCCGCTCCGGTGAACTGGTGCGCAGCATCGACTGGGCAACCACGCCGCTTGGCCCCCTTCATGCATGGCCGATTTCGCTGCGCACCATCGTTTCCTCCATCCTCAGCTCGGCATTTCCGGCAGCCATTGGCTGGGGGCCGCAGCTGATCACAATCTACAACGACCCTTTTCGCGCCATCCTTGGTGAGAAACCGGAAGCGATGGGACGGCCCTTTGCGGATGTCTGGTCGGAAGCCTGGGACACGCTTGGTCCGATTGCCGCTGCCGCCCAGGCGGGAGAGGCAACCTATATCGAAGACTTTCCGCTGACGATTTCGCGCAAAGGGTATCCGGAAGACGCCTATTTCACTTTCTGCTACAGCCCCTTGCGCGACGATGAAGGACAGATTGCGGGCATACTGGACACCGTGATCGAAACAACCGAACGGGTCGCAATCGAGCGGCAGACCCGCCTGATGAATTCGGAACTGCAGCACCGGATGAAGAACATGTTTGCGACCGTGAATTCGATCGTCAGCCAGACATTGCGGGTGGAGCGGCCTCTCGAAGAAATCCGTCCGCTGCTTCTGCAGCGGATTTCAGCCATCGCAAGCGCCCATGCCCTGCTGACCGAGACGGCAAAGGGCGATGTGCCCGTGCATCAGGTTCTGGATATCGGCCTTTCCGCCCACAGAACAGCCGTGGACCGCATCGGGATGTCTGGCCCGGCGGTGGTTCTGACGGAAAAACAGGCGCTTTCGCTGTCACTCGCCATCAACGAACTGGCGACCAATGCGATGAAATACGGCGCTCTTCGCGCGGATGGCGGCAAGGTGGCGATTGGCTGGAAAGGCGATGGCCAAGGCCCCTTCCACCTCACATGGCGTGAAACCGGTGGCCCGCCCGTTGCACCGCCTTCGCGCCGGGGTTTTGGCACGACGCTGATGGAGCGTGTCGTTCCCCATGACTTCGGCGGAACGGCAAAGCTCGACTATGACCCGGCAGGCCTGCGCTACGAACTTTCCACAGAGCGGCTGCGCCACGGATGAGGATCAGAGACGGATCGAGCCGGTCTTTTCCTTAATGATGCCGGCGCTGCGGGCAAGAGCCTTGTGTTCCCCGTCATCAAGATCCGGGAAAAGATCCGCCAGCACGCCCGAAGCGCCGATGACGCGCGGAAGAGACAAAGCCACATCGACAATTCCTTCCACCTCCGGCGTCACCATCGACACGGAAAGAACCGCCCGCTGATCCAGCGCGATCGCCTTGACGATCCGCTGCAAACCGGCACCGATGCCGTAATAGGTGGCACCCTTGCCCTCGATGATGCGGTAGGCGGCATTGCGCACATTATCGTCGATGTCTGCACGGATGGCCTCCGACAGCGGCTTGCCCACCTGCTGCGCAAACGAGGCGACCGAGACGGAACCGGCCAGCGCATTCGACCATGTCAGCACTTCGCTGTCACCATGCTCACCCAGCACATAGGCATGCACCGATTGCGAGGAAATACCGAGATGGCGACCGAGCAGCGTGCGAAACCGCGCCGTATCCAGAATGGTGCCGGAACCGATGACGCGCTCGGGCGCAAGGCCGGAGAGGCGCGTGGCAATATCGGTCATGATATCGACGGGGTTGGAGGCAATGAGCAGGATTGCCTGCGGGGCAACCGAGAGCACCTCGCCGACAATGCTACGAAACACCTCGGCATTGCGTTCCAGCAGCGAAAGCCGGTCTTCACCGGGCTTCTGGCTGACACCTGCTGCCAGAATGACGACGCCTGCCCCTTCAAGCGCATCATAGCCGCCGGCGCTGACCTTGGTGGCCGAATGAAACGGAGTGGCATGGGCAATATCTTCCGCCTGCGCCAATGCCAGCGCCCGGTTCATATCCACCAGCACCACTTCGCTTGCCGTGCCCGTCAGGGCCAGCGCATAACCTGCCGTGCTGCCGACCATGCCGGCGCCGATGATTCCGACTTTCATGCGCAACTCCTGTTTCCTGCCAGTCCACCCTATCGACTTCATGGCAAGCTGGAATTGATTTAACGCATAAGCAGGCCGATCGTGACCTGCGTGTTATCCGATGCGCGTTGCGGCAAGCCGCTCCTCGTCCAGCACGATGCCGAGACCGGGCGTGTCTCCCAGTTCCAGCCAGCCGACGCGGTGACGGAGCGGTTCTACCAGCGGAAAATCGCGGCGGGCTTCGCTCCACTCCGGTTCGTCATAGGGATATTCGAGAAACGGCGCATCGCCGACGCCTGCCGTCAGATGCGCATTGGCCAGCACGCCGATGCCATTGGTCCAGCTGTGGGGGGTGAAGGTGATGCCGGCCTCTCGCGCCTGGTAGACCAGACGCCGGCAGCCGGTAATGCCGCCGACCAGCGCCACATCCGGCTGGATGACGTCGAGCGCCCGCTCCTCGATCAACTGGCGAAAGTCGGTGAGTTCCCGGGTCATCTCGCCGCCGGCGATGCGCACCGGCGTTGCCTCCTTCAGGAGCCGCATGCCCTTGACGTCGGCGCGATGCAGCGGCTCCTCCATCCAGTAGATATCGAGTTTTTCCAGTTCGCGCGCCACGGCAAGCGCATCCTTGAATGTCCGGGCAAGCGTGGTGTCCCAGGGCATGCGCCAGCCCTGATTGCAATCCACCATCAGGTCCAGCCGCTGGCCGACACGGGCGCGAATGGCTTCCAGCGCCTTCACATCCTCACGCCAGTTTTCGCGTCCGCCGGAGGATGCGCTGAACCGCACCTTCATGGCGGGAAAACCTTGCGCCAGATAACGTTCCGCCTGATCCGCCATGGCCGAGGGATCGCGCAGCACGCCGGACGAAGCATAAAGCCGCACCCGGTCCGCCCGCCCGCCGAGCATACGCCAGACCGGCTCACAAATGATCTTGCCCGAGAGATCCCAGAGCGCCAGATCAAGCGGCCAGCAGCGACCATAGTGGAAGTTGATATGCGACAGCACCTCGTAATGCCGCTCCAGATGGCGCGGATCCTGACCGATGAACAGGTCCTCGTGGCCCTCGAACCCCTTCATCAGGTCGCCGGAGCCAATGCCCTCGCGACCGTCCGTATCGCGCACCCGCACGATGGTGGCGTCGAAATGATGGCGCGGACGCCCATCCCAGCTTGCCTTGAATGGGGGATCAAGCGGCAGGCGATGATGGCTGATCTCGATAGATGCGATCTTCATTGCGCGCCTCTCCTCAGCTGAACTGCTGCCAGATCGTCTTGAAATCGCAATATTTGTCGATGGCATGCACCGAGCGGTCCCGCCCGAAACCGGATTGCTTGAAGCCGCCGAAAGGCGTCGAGAAACTTGCCATGTCATAGGTGTTGATCCACACCGTGCCAGCATGAAGCTCCTCGGAAAACCGGTGGACGCGGTTCATGTCGCGGGTAAACACGGCGCCGGCCAGGCCATAGATCGTGTCGTTGGCGATGGCGAGCGCCTCCTCCTCCGTCTCGAAGGATAGCGAGCACAAGACAGGCCCGAAAATTTCCTCGCGGGCGATGGCCATGTCGTTCGTTACGCCTCTGAGCACGCCGGGAGATACATAATAACCGCCGGTGTCCGACAGCGCCCGCTCGGCCCCGAAAACACGAGATGCGCCCTCCTTCTCGCCGGCAGCAATCATTGCCAGCACCTTGTCCATATGCGCCTCCTCGATCAGGGCACCGATCTGGGCCGACGGATCGAAGGGATGGGCAAGAGTGATTTCACGCCGCGTGACCTCGCGGATGCGGTCGATCAGGTCTGCCTCCACCGACCGCTCGACGATGAGGCGCGTTGCGGCATGGCAGGTCTCGCCGGAATTGTAAAAACAACCCCAGGCCGCTGCCGAGGCCGCCAGATCCAGATCCGCATCGGCAAACACCACCAGTGGCGACTTGCCGCCCAGTTCCAGTGCCACGCGCTTGACGTTGGATTGCGCGGCATAGGTCATGATCAGCTTGCCGACTTCCGTTGAACCGGTAAAGGCGATCATGTCGACATCCATGTGGCAGGCAAGCGGCTTGCCCGTCTCTTCGCCAAAGCCCGTGACAACGTTGAACACGCCGGCCGGCAGTCCGGCCTCCACCGCCAGTTCCGCAAGCCGTAGCGCCGACAGCGAGGATTGTTCGGCCGGTTTCAGCACGACGGAATTTCCCGCTGCAATCGCCGGTCCGATCTTCCAGGCATCGATGATCATCGGATAATTCCAGGGCGTGATGGCGCCGATCACGCCGAGCGGCACCTTGCGCACCAGCGCCCGCGACATCGGCCCTGTCGGCGCAATCTCGTCATAAAGCTTGTCGATCATTTCCGCGTAGAACTGGATGCCATCAGCGCAAAGACGAACATCGACATTCAGGGAGGCCAGTACCGGCTTGCCCACATCCAGTGTTTCAAGAAGCGCCAGCTCCTCGCCATTTTTGCGAATAAGGTCGGCCCAGGTGAGCATGACCTTCTTCTTTTCGCCGGGATCCTTGCGGCGCCAGATGCCGCTTGCAAAGGCTGTGCGTGCCGCCTGGACCGCCAGGTCGATATCGCGGTCGTCGCCGCGCGCAAGGCTTGCGCCCTCCCGGCCGTCCATCGGCCGAACCCGGGTAAAAGTTCTGCCGGACATCGCGGGGCGAAAGCCACCATCGATGAAATGGCGCCCTTCCGGTGTCGTTCGGGCGTCAAGGGCTTCCCAATCGGCGCGGGTCCTGGTCATCACGGTGTCCTTCGAAGAGCCATCACGGCTTCGGCAAAGCGGTCAATATCGGTATCGACCACCTCGCGGATGGTGGCACGCCGCATCGGCTGATTTTCCGGCGCCTTCATCTCGGCGGCAAGATCGGCGGCCGTAAACCCGGCAAAGGCGGGCGGAAGCGCCCGCTCGATGCCGCAGCGATCCATCAGGCTCGATACGAAGGCCGGCAGGTCGCGCGGCTCCGCCAACCCACAGGCTGCAGCCGCGGCCTTGAGGTTCATGGTGTCGGCCTCGACAAGCCACGGCAGCGTTGCCTCAAAGGCAAGCGCCGTCGCGAGGCCATGATGGATCGGCGCCAGTGCGGCAAGCGCATGGCTGATGTTGTGGGCGATGGCCGTTCCGCAATTGTCGATGGCGATGCCGGCATAACAGGAGCCGAGCAGCAACTTTTCGCGCGCCGGCAGATTGACGGGTTCCTGCACCGCACACACCAGTCCTTCGAGAATGAGCCGCATGGCCTGGTGGGCATAGAGGGCGGCGCCGGCATGGGCATTGCGGTTCGTGGAGGCTTCGAAGGCATGGATGAAGGCATCCATGCCGCACCACGCCGTCAACGGTGGTGGCAGCGTCAGGGTCAGCTGCGGATCGAGGATCACCTGATCCGCCTTGGTCTGCAGGCCCCAGATCCAGAGCTTTTTGCCCAGCTCACCGGTAAAGATCGTGGTGGCGGAGGTTTCCGACCCGGTGCCGGCGGTGGTCGGCACGAGGATCTTCTTCAACGGTTTCTCAGGCAAGGGATTGGCGGCCAGCGCGTAATGCAAAGGGTCCTTGCCCGAGGCCGCGCAACAGGCGGTGATTTTGGCAATATCGAGGGCCGAGCCGCCGCCGATCCCGATCACCAACTGGCAGCCCTCGGCAGCAGCGACCGCCGCCCGCAGATGCGACAGCTTGGGCTCGCCGGAAAACTGCGCAAAAATGCGCGCGCGAATGCCAACGGCGGCAAGATCCGCCGTCAGCCCCTCGGCAAGTCCGCTGGAAGCCAGAAACCCGTCCAGAACGAGGACCGCCCGCGCGACGCCGCCGAACGCCTTTGCAAGCCCCGCCACCTCCCCGACGCTGCCGGGGCCAAAATGAATGTCGGGGATGGAGGAGGTTGAGAAGCGCATCCGCAAGATCGTCCCGTTTCAATCACGGCACTCTGCATCACAAGGCCAGTTCTTCAAATCCTTGGAAATATCGGGCATATTGATGACTTCAGATCATGGAGCGTCGATGCTGGACAAAATTCCGCTGGAAGCCTTTCGCGTCTTCGATGCCGCCTGCCGCCATATGAATTTTTCAAGCGCCGGACGTGAACTGCATGTCACTCAGGCCGCCGTCAGCCGCCGCATACAGGGGCTGGAGGACCAGCTCGGCGCCCAGCTCTTTACGAGACGTGGCCGCAATCTGGCGCTGACGCCGCACGGGCAGCGGCTGGCGCAACGGGTGCGCGCGACGCTCGACTATCTCGATGAAAGCCTTGAGCCGTTCCGGGGCGGCGCAAGCGAGATCATCTCGATTTCCGCCAGCGGCTCTGTTTCCCATCTGTGGCTGGCAAAAAGGCTGAGGGAGTTTTCCCATGCAAGCCCTGCGCTCTCCGTGCGGCTGCTCTCCACGGATGCGCCGCTGGAACTGGCATCGGAGGCCAATGACCTCGTCATCCTCTACGCCAATGGCGATCACCCGCGCTGGAACCTGACGCTGCTGATGCCCGAAGTGCTGATGCCGGTTGCAGCGCCCGACTATCTTTCCCGACACGCAATTGACCCGCTGCACCTGTCCACCTGCGACATCGCCACGCTCGATCTCATCGACTACGAGCGCTTCAACGCCAACTGGGTCTCGTTTCGGCAATGGTTTAGCAGGCTCGGCCAGCCAGCGCCCATGCGGGTGAAGCCGCGTCTCTCGTTCTCGACCTATTCCATGGCCGTGGATGCCGCCGTGCGCGGCGAAGGGGTTACACTCGGAAGCCTTGGACTGATTGGTGAGGAGCTGATGTCAGGCGCCCTTGTGACGCTGGGCAGTGACCGGCTGGAAACGGGGTATGGCTATTATCTCGGCATGCCGCGCTACCGCGCGCTGGCACCCTCTGCGCTGCAATTGCACCAGCACCTTCTCTCCGCCATCCCATCACCGGAAACGGGCTACAGTCCCTCCGGCCCGCCGGCATAGACCCTGCCTCTCATGCAGCATGAAACAGTTGCCTGCCGCGCGAGCGGGCACAACGTCATGCGGACCAGGTCTCTCCTTTGGACATACGAAAAAGGCGGCCGTGGTGGCCGCCTTGGAAGTTCGAAACACGCAACCTGCGATCAGTTCGGATGAACCTTGTTGTGCAGGTGGGTCATGTCAGCCAGCATGTGCTCGAAGCGCGTGCGATGTTCGTCGGTCGGCGCACCGGAGATATCGGCGCGAAGCGCCTCGATGCGGCTTTCGAACAGGCTGCGATCAGCTTCGGCCTGCGGCACGGCGGATTCGGCCAGAAGCGTGCAGCCGGTCGGCGTGATATCGGCAAAACCGCCGAAAACCACGTATTTGTGAACCTGACCCGACGCGGCCTTCACCGTCACAACGCCGGCCTTGATCGTCGTCATGGTCGGGGCATGCTTGGCAAGCACGGTCATTTCACCCAGCGTTGCCGGAATGATAACTTCCGTCACCTGTTCGGAAACGAGCAGACGCTCGGGCGAAACCAGTTCAAATTTGAAAGCGTCGGCCATGACGGTCCACTTCTTCAAGGCGTTATGCGGTAAGGAACGGCGCGCAGGAGCGCGCCGTCCTGTCGATCATGATTAAGCGGCAGCAGCCAGCTTCTTTGCCTTTTCCATGGCTTCCTCGATGGAGCCAACCATGTAGAAAGCAGCTTCCGGCAGGTGGTCGTAGTCGCCGTTGACCAGGCCCTTGAAGCCCTTGATCGTGTCTTCCAGCGAAACCAGCTTGCCCGGCGAACCGGTGAAGATTTCAGCCACGTGGAAGGGCTGCGACAGGAAGCGCTCGATCTTGCGGGCGCGGGCAACCGTCTGCTTGTCTTCTTCCGACAGTTCATCCATGCCGAGGATGGCGATGATGTCCTGAAGCGACTTGTAGCGCTGCAGCGTCGACTGGACCTTACGGGCCACTTCGTAGTGTTCTTCACCGATAACCATCGGGTCGAGCATGCGCGAGGTGG
>JAIXTO010000221.1 GCA_027483885.1 Rhizobiaceae bacterium | reverse complement strand
GTCTCACAAGGCTTCCTCAGAAACCCAAGAACGAAGGACTTCGTCGCTAGCAGCGCCGCCGCCCTCGTCAGTGATGTGGCTTATAGATCCCACTCCCCGAACCGTCAACACACAAGTTTTACAAAATCCAGAAAATCGAACAAGCCATTGAAATAATGGGGGAAATTTCGTCATGGCAATGACATGACATACAATCGGCTTCAGCGAGGCCCCTTCGGATGCCCCTCCCCCGCCGGCGAGCAATGGCGACAGAGGCAAAACGCTTCCTCAATCGGTTCCCAGGGATGGCTGTGCCCTCCAATACCTGCGTCAACACGGCCTGGCGCCCGGAAACCGCCTGTCTCCGCAGAGCGGAATAAGACGGTCAGGCCGATCATCGCCGATCCCTGAACTACCGTCTGGCCACGAGGTCGATCTCGATGCGGGCATCATAGGCAAGTCCCGTGACACCCACACAGGTGCGCGCCGGCAGGCGGTCCGGTGGGAAATAACTGCGATAGACCTCGTTCATCCGGCCATAATCCTCCTTGAAGGCGGTCAGATAAATCCGCACCATCACGACATCGGCCAGCCCGAGGCCCAATCCGGTGAGGACGGTGGTGAGGTTTGCCATGACATTGCGGGTCTGCTCCTCGATCCCCTCCGGAAGAACGCCGGGGTTGGCCGGGGTGTCGGGCATCTGGCCCGTGACGAACACAAATCCATCGGTTTCGACCGCATGGCTGAACGGTGCCACGGGCTTGGGGCCATCGGCAATCATGTGAAACTGCATGTGAGGGTTACTCCCGGTCTCTCGTTCGGCCTCAGCCATGGAAAAGCGCCTTTCGGATAATAGCATGGACGCCCCAGTTGCCATCGACCACCTGGGTGACGCCGAAATCAACGGCGGCCGACATCAGCGCAATCGCCTCGTCTTCACTCAGCCCCTGAAACTCCATTAGAAAGCGGCGGGCCTTGCGAAAGGCGTCCTTCATGGCAAGATCCAGCGAGGATTTCGTATAAACCTCGCCCTGGCTCTTGGCGCCGAACTCCGCCAGATAATTCGGGTGGCTGAAGCCGGTCAGCACCCATTCCGTCGGCGTCTCGATCAATGGGTAGGTGAGGTCGTCAAAGCGACCGCCCTTCTTGTGCAGCACGACGGTCACGGAGCCGGTCATCGAACATTCGATCGCGGTGCCCGCGAGTTCTCCGTCGCCTTGCGTCGCATGGGGATCTCCGATCGACAGGAGCGCTCCCGGCACCGACACCGGAAGATAAACGACGCTGCCCGCGCCCAGACGCCAGTTGTCCAGGTTTCCGCCGAAATAGGCCGGCGGCACGGAATCCACCATATAGGCTTCGCGCGGCGCCACCGCGATGACGCCGAAATGCGGGCGAAGCGGGATCCGGACACCGCTCAGAACCGGCGAAACCATCTCGACGCTGCTCCTGTCGACCGGCACTCCTGGATAGTCGTACGTGTTGTGGACCACGCCGAACGGGTCGGTCTGCGGCTGCCACCGATACGAAAAGAGCGCCTGCGCATGCGCGTCCTCGTCATCGGCGAAAATCTCGTAGATGGTAATGTTTTCCCGCGGCCGGGGCGCCTGAAGAAGCTCATTGTAGTGATAACCCCACCAGGCCGCGACGCTGGAGCCGAAGGCGCGGCCCTCGTAACCGGGGCTTCGGCTCGGGCGCGGCGTCATGCTGTCGATGCGCACCTCCACGACATCGCCCGGTTCCGCATCCTTGATGAAGATGGGGCCGGTACAGATATGCACGCCGAACCCCTCGCCCGCGCCCCTGCCATAGATGGAGGCATCGAGTGGCCCTGCGCCGCGGCGATCCACCGCCTTGTGCGTGGGCGTCCAGGCAAACACGTCTTCTGCCGCGGCATCCCCGCGGATCATCAGATCCGGCGCATCCGAGGCATGCTGCGTCAGCGTTTCGATCTCGACCGTGTCTCCCGAGCGGATTTCGAGAACCGGCTCGAGCCCGCGGCTGAAATAGCCCCAATGAATTGTGCTGGCATTGACGGACAGCCGATGGTGGGTCGGCGGGCGAGACGGCGTGCCGTCTGAAACCGCCTCACCGGACACGTCGCCCGCAGGCAGGCGGGGCTGAGGTTGCTTGCTGGCAAGCGCCTTCACCGGCCAGCCGCGCTGGTCGGTGCTTGCGGCACCGCCGCTTGCCTTTTCCGTATAATGGGTGCGGAAGGCACCGGGCGGCATGCCGAACCGTTCCTTGAACAGGCGGCTGAAATTGGCCGCATCGCCAAAACCGCAGGTAAAGGCGACATCCGCCACGGGAAGGCGAATGTCTCCCGGCGCCACAAGAGCGGCCCGCGCCCGCTGCAAACGGCGCTCGCGGACATAATGGCTGAAACTCTCGCCATTCTGTTCAAACAGCTTCTGAAGATAACGTTCGGAAATCCCTTCCAGCCGGGCGATGCGGCCGGCGGTCAGCTCCGTTTCGTGCAGATGCCGCTCAAGGCGAAGCGTCACCCGATGAAACAGGGCCGCAAGGCTCGGCCGTGCCAAAACCTCGGTTCTTTCGCCCTGCAGAAGAAGGGCAAAAAACAGGTCGGCCACGGCGTCTTCCAGGCAACTCCATTCGATCGCCGACAGGCGGTCCATTTCAAGGGCGGCGGCCTCGACGGACTTGATGAAGATGCCGGCAAATCCTTCGGGCGGATGATGCTGCGGCATGGTCAGTGCCTGCAGCCCGGTCTTTGGACCATGAAACAGCGTATCGGCAACCGACAGCGCGATGAGCCGCACGTTTTTCTGGAGGGCGATCTGCCACTGGCTGGCTGCCGGCAGGATCACCAGGCTGCCCGGCTCGACAGTCAGGACATCCAAGGGAAGCGTGACGTTGATCGCCTCATCGCGCGAGATGAGCACGATGGGCAGCCGAGGCCGGCCAGCAAGAGGAGACAGCGTCTGCGCGCCGACCGTCAGGCGCGCCAGCACCAGTCCGTCTGCCTCGCCGCGCATGGATGCTGCGGCAAAGTTCTGAAGGCCCGCGGGCTGCACATCGGAGCGAATACCGATGCTGGCAAGGCTATCTTGCCATGCCTGCCCCCGCGTGCCCCTGGAATGCGCTTCGCTGACGAACTGCCTGATCTGCATCCCTTCATCCGCTGTGCCGGACGGGCGTTCAACCGCCGTGGTCCGATCCCCTTCAGGATCATATTGCACCTGCGAAGAAGAGAATGCCAGCCTGCCTGTCGTCATCGATCAAACACGCATTTTCGGATCGAGCCGGTGACGCCCCAGTTGGCATCGACAACCTGGGTGATCGAGAAATCGGCGGCCACCGACATCAGCGAGATCGCCTCGTCCTCCGAGAGCGCATGAACGGTCATCAGAAAGCGCCGCAGCTTGCGAAACGCATCGCGCATGGCAAGGTCGAGGCTGGAGCGCTTCAGGATCTCGTTCTGATGGTCGGGACCGAGTTCGGACAGGTAATTGGCATAACTGAAACCATAGACCGACCAGACCTCATTGTTTTCAAGCAGTGGATGGTTGAGACCTTCCAGCGCGGTTCCGGGCAGATCGGCTTTTTTGTGCAGGATGAACTCGAATTCGCCCGTCAGCGATATTTCGACCGCCGTGCCACTCAACTCGCTATCGCCTTGCGACGCATGGGCGTCGCCGACCGAAAAAAGCCCGCCCGCAACGGCCACAGGATAATACATGCGGGCGCCCTTGGTGATGCGCCAGTCGTCCATGTTGCCCCCGGTATAGTTCGGCGGAATGGTGCTGACGAAATCCGCTTCCGCCGGCGCCAGCCCCATCGTGCCGAAGTGCAGGCGCGCCGGAACCTTGATGCCGGAGAGAATGCCCTCCTTCCTGGTCACCGTTGTATGGTCGACCGGCACGCCGGGATAATCGATCGTCGGATGGACGATCCGGTCCGGATCGGTTTGCGGCGTCCACAGGTAGGAATAGAGCGCAGAGACCGTCGCCGGTTCCGTCATGTCCAGTTCGTAGATCGTCACCACCTCACGGTGCTTGGGCTCCTCGATGAGATCATTGTACTGAAAACCCCAGTTGGCGGAGGGGTTGGAGCCAAAGAAGCGCCCGGCATAGGCCGGGTTTGCGCTGGGTCGCGGATGCGCATCAACGATGCGCACCTCGATGACGTCGCCCGGTTCCGCACCTTCAATCGCAATCGGACCCGTGAGCAGATGGACGCCGACGCCTTCGCCGGAACCGCGCGTGAACGGGCCTTCGTCAGCACCGGCCCCACGACGCCGCATGGTCTTTTCCTCTGGCGTCCAGCGAAAAATCTCCTCGGCTGCGGGATCGCCCGTGATCATTCGCTCGGCATCGTCATTGGCATGGTGGGTAATCGTCTCGATCACGACGCGATCCTGCGAGGCGATGGTCAGAACGGGTGCCAGCGTCTTGCTGAAATAACCCCAATGCACGGTTGAGGGCGTGGCTGGCAGATGATGTCTTGTCATGGAAAACCTCACGAAAGAAGAATTTGGGGGATGCGGGAGGCAGGCGAGGTCACTCGCCTTCCATCTTGCTAAGAAACCGGGCGGTCAGCGGATGGCGGGGCCGGTTCAGGATCTCGTCTGCCGGTCCTTCCTCGACAATCGATCCGCCCGAGAGAAAGATGATGCGGTCTGCGACGTCTGCGGCAAACCGCAGCTGGTGGGTGGAGATGATCATCGCCAGACCGTCTTCGACGGCGAGCCGACGAATGACCTCGAGCACTTCGTTCACCAGTTCCGGGTCGAGCGCCGAAGTGGGCTCGTCGAGCAGCAGAACGCTGGGGTTCTGTGCCACGGCGCGGGCAATGGCGACACGTTGCTGCTGGCCGCCGGAGAGATGGCGCGGCAGGGCGTTTGCCCGGTGGGCCAGACCGACCCGCTCCAGCAGGGCATCGGCGCGCCGATCCGCATCGAAGCGGGAGAGACCCTGCACCCAGCGCAGCGGATCGGCGACGTTTTCGCGCGCCGTCAGGTGGCCGAAGAGGTTGAACTGCTGAAACACCATGCCGACGCCGACGCTTGCCCGCATCTGCGCGATTGCGCGCGGTGACAGGGGCTTTCCCTCTTCGTTGACGCCAAGGGAGCGTCCACCGACCCGGATGCTGCCCTCTTCCCAGCCTTCCAGCCGGTTGATGCAGCGGAGCAAAGTGCTCTTGCCAGAGCCGCTTGGGCCGAGCAGGACGACGACCTCGCCAGCCTTGATCGTCAGGTCTATGCCGTTGAGGACGACATTCGGACCATAGGCCTTGTGAAGGCCGCGGACCTCGACCGCATCCGTATTGCCAGACAGCCGGCTGGCGCGGGCGGCACGATCGACACCGGCGGCCGCCATCGTCACCTTGGGCGAGGCCGGCGGCAGGGGATCCTGTGCGGTCGCTTGATCATCCGGCGTTGGGGTTGGCGCCGCAAGCGCCGCCACGCTGCGCGTGCGGAAAGGTGAGAGCGCGCAAAAAAACCGGGCGATCTGCTCTGCAGGCTTCGGGCGGTCGAGATCGAGCAGCATCTCGACGACGATCTGGATCAGCGCCACGACGCCGGTCAACAGGAGGTACATCAGGCCCGAGGCAAAAAAGATGGAGAAAAAGTCAAAGGTGGCCGAGGCAAGTTGCGTGCTGCGCAAGGTCAGTTCCTGGACGGAGACGACCGAGGCGAGCGAGGAGTTCTTCAGCGCACTCACCGCTTCATTGCCCAGCGCCGGCACCATGGAGCGGATGGCCTGCGGCGCAACGACACGTCCCATGATGACGTTCGGCGTCATGCCCAGCGCCTGCGCCGCACTCACCTGCCCGCGGTCGACGCCGATCACATTGGCGCGGATGATTTCGGCGATAAACGGCGCCTCGTTCAGCGCAAGCGCCAGACTGGCCGCTTCGATGGCCGAAAGCTTGATGCCGATCAGCGGCAGAGCGTTGTAACAGAAGATCATCTGCAGGATGAGCGGCGTGCCCCGGAAGATGATGGCATAGGTTCGCGAGAGAAGCGCAAGAGCGCCAAATCTGCTGAGCTGCATGCCCGCGAGGACAACCCCCATGACGAGACCGCCGCCAAGACCGAGCACCGTGATCAGAAGCGTATAGACAATGCCCGTCACGAGATACGGCTGGCTAAGATACTGGAGAAAAAGATCCATCGTGGCGTATATTCCTCTCAAGGAAAATTCGGCCGGAGACCAGACGTTTCTGAAATCCGGCCTTAGACACGGTCAGTCCGCCAGCACGAGCGAAGGCGCTTCGATCTGGTTGTCGGGCAGGTTCCACTTCTTCATGAGTTCGCCCTGCAAGCCGGATTTCTGAATCTCGGTCAATGCGGCCATCACGGCATCGCGGAACTCCACCTTGCCACGCGGAACGGCGATGCCGACCGAATAGGGCAGCATGACTGCGGTGGCCTTGGCGAGCTTGTCGGGATAGGCCTTGACCGCGCCATCGACCGTATTGACGTCGTTGATGTAGGTGTCGGCGCGACCGGACAGGATGGCCTGGATGCAATTGGCGTTGTTGTCGTAGAGCTGGATCTCCGGCGCCGGCTTGCCGGCCGCCTTGCACTCGGCTTCCAGCGCCTGGATCAGCGGCACTTCGACATAACCGGTGTTTTCCGCAGCCACGGCACCGCAGAGCGAGGTATCGATGCCGGTGATCTTCTTCGGATTGCCCTTGGCGACAAGAACCCCGTCGAACACCTTGAGATAGGTGATGAAGTCGGCGGCCTTGGCGCGGTCCTTGGTGGCGTAGATATCGGAAATCACGATATCGGCCTGACCGGCCTGAAGCGTGGTGAGAAGGGCAGCAAAGGTCACGGATTTATAGGTGAGCTTGAACCCGAGGCAGTCGCCGATCGCTTCGCCCAGATCAATGTCGAAACCGATATATTTGCTGGGATCCTTGGGATCGAGCGCCTCGTAGCCCGGCGTGTGCGGGTTGATGGCATTGACCAGCGTCTTGCCCTTGAGGGCCGGATATTTCGTCTGCAGGCCGGCGCAGGCCGCAGGCGCGGCCGCAGCAGCGGGCTCGGCCGAGAGTAGCACCGCACCGGTCACGGTGGCCGCAACCGCTTGCGCCATCATGCAAAGGCCCATCCAGGATCTGAGCAACGCGCGGCTGCCCTCGATATTCAGCTTTTTCATTTCCCGCTCCGTTGGTTGGTCGATGCAGTAGCCGCACCCGACGCAACGGAGCTTAGGAAGTTTAAGGCCAGATCCGGTTGTCTCTGGCCGCACGATTTCTTGTCATTTTTGCTTGTTTAAAAGACAGATTTCGCCCGTGCATACTATTTAATCAGGATCAGCCCAGATATTGGTCTTCTGTGTGGCGCCCCCATCGCATCTCTGCATCAGCCTCAATCCAGTCCGCGAACTCGATCAGGCAATCGTCTGCGTGGCTCGCGCTTCGGGGGCGAAACGGCGGGCGCCCTGCCCGCCGTTTCGCTTACGACTTAGACCGCGATCGCGCGGGGCTGCGGCACTTGCGTCCACTCGGGCAGCCATTCGCGATGGGCGATGAGGAGATCATCCACCAGAGACCAGATCTGGTCGAGATCGAGTTCGGCGGCCGTGTGCGGGTCCATCATCGCGGCATGGTAGATATGCTCGCGGTTTTCGGTGGTGAGCGCGCGCACCGTCAGTTCCTGCACATTGATATTGGTGCGCATCAGCGCCGTCAGCTGTGGCGGCAACTCACCGATATAGGTGGGCTGGATGCCGTTGTGATCGACAAGGCACGGCACTTCGGCAGCGCAATTGGTCGGCAGCGAGGTGATGCAGCCATTGTTGCGCAGGTTGCCGTAGATGACCGAGGGTTCGCCCGTCCACACGGAATTGATGATGGAGGAGGCATATTCCTTCGACTGGCTGACCTCGATCTTGTCCGCCGAACGATAGGTTTCCGCCTGGCCCTTCCAGCGCTCGATCTGCTCGATGCAGCGTTTTGGATATTCATCGAGCGGAATGCCGAACTTTTCGATGAGATCCTCGCGGCCTTCCTTGATGAAATAGGGCGTGTATTCGGCAAAATGCTCGGAGCTTTCGGTGACGAAATAGCCGAGACGTGTCAGCATTTCGTAGCGAACCTTGTTCGGGCAGCGCGGGTTCCAGCCGGGTTTTGGCGCCCTCCCCTCGCGGTAGCCGCGCACGAGATCCGGATAGAGGTTGCGATAGTTGCCATCCTTCTGGCGATGCTCGAATTCGAGGAAAAACGCCATGTGGTTGATCCCGGCGGAGCGGTAGCGGATTTCCTCGTAGGGTATATCGAGGTCATGGGCGAGTTCCATCGCCGTGCCCTGCACCGAGTGGCAGAGACCCACCTGACGGATCGACGGATATTTTTCCGCAATCGCCCAGGTGTTGATCGCCATCGGGTTTACATATTGCAGCATGATGGCGTTCGGGCAGACCGCCATCATGTCCTCGCAGATCTTCCACAGATGCGGCACGGTGCGAAGGCCACGCATGATGCCGCCGACGCCGAGCGTGTCGGCAATCGTCTGGCGCAGGCCGTATTTTTTCGGCACCTCGAAATCGGTGACCGTGCAGGGCTCGAAACCGCCGATCTGGAACGCGACGACGACAAAATCCGCCCCTTCCAGCGCTTTACGCTGGTTGGAAAAAGTTTCTGCGGTTGCCTTCACGCCGAGCGTCGCAATCAGCTTGTTGACGACGATGGCGCTTTCTTCCAGCCGCTGCGGGTTGATGTCCATCAGGGCGATGCGTGCCTCAGACAGCGCGGGGCGCTGCAGAACGTCGCCAACGATGTTTTTCATAAACACGGTCGATCCCGCGCCAATGAAGGTGATTTTCGGTTGTCTTGCCATGTTTACCTCCGGCATGTCCGCACTCAGGCGATTTCAAAAGCGGCCTTGACGAGCCGCTGCGTGTATTCGGTTTTCGGGTTTGACAGCACCTCTTCCACAGGTCCCTGTTCAACGATCTGTCCATGCTGCATGACGATGACGCGGTGGCAGAGCGCGCGCACCACCTTCAGGTCATGCGAGATAAAGAGGTAGCTGAGGCCCCTCTCAGCCTGCAGCTTACGCAAAAGCTCGATGATCTGCGCCTGCACGGACAGGTCGAGCGCCGATGTCGGCTCGTCGAGCAGGATGAACTCCGGCTCCAGCGCCACGGCACGCGCAATTGCAATGCGCTGGCGCTGGCCGCCGGAAAACTCGTGCGGGAAACGCGACAGGATGTTGCCCGGCATGCCCGCCGCCTCAAGCGCATCGCGCACCCGCTCCAGCCGCTCGGCTTTGCTGTGGCCGATGCCGTTGACGATCAGCCCCTCCTCGATGATCTGGCCGATGGTCATGCGCGGATTGAGCGAGGAAAACGGGTCCTGGAAAACGATCTGCATGCGGGCGCGCAGCGGCCGCATCTGAGCGCGCGTGCGCCCGTCGATCCGCTCGCCATCGAAGCGGATTTCGGCTGATGTCGGTTCGTTGAGCCGCAGCAGCGACTGGCCGAACGTGGTCTTGCCCGAGCCGGATTCGCCGACAAGCCCCAGCGTTTCGTGGCGGCGAAGGGTAAGCCCCAAGCTGTCGACGGCCACCAGTTCGCGGAGGTCCGGCTTGAAGAAACCCCCATGGCGCATCATGAACGAGACCCGCACCCCCGTGGCCGACAGGAGAATGTCGGAACCATCAGGCAGCGGCGGTGCCACCCCGTGCGGCTCCGACGACAGGAGCTTCTTGGTATAGGGGTGGCGCGGGCGGGCAAAAATTTCTTCCGTCGCATTGTGCTCGCACATGGCACCGTGCTGCATCACATAGACGTAATCGGCAAACTTGCGCACAATGGTGAGATCATGGGTGATCAGCACCACCGCCATGCCGCGTTCCTTCTGCAGATCGCGGATGAGGTTGAGGATCTGCGCCTGCACGGTCACATCGAGTGCTGTGGTTGGTTCATCGGCAAGCAGCACGTCGGGATCGTTGGCGAGCGCCATCGCAATCATCACGCGCTGGCGCTGGCCGCCGGAAAGCTGATGCGGATATTGTTTCAGCCGCGCCTCGGCTTGAGGAATATGCACCTGGCGCAACAGGTCGAGCGCTCTTGCCTCCGCTTGGCTTCGGCTCATACGGGAATGAATGCGGATCGCCTCGACGATCTGGCTGCCGACCGTATAGAGCGGGTTCAGCGAACTCATCGGCTCCTGAAAGATCATGGAAATGCGGTTGCCGCGGAGCGCCCGCCGGGCATCCTTTGAAAACTTCAGGATGTTTTTGCCATCGAAGGCAACGGAGGCCGCGGGCGAGACCTTTGCCCGTTTCGACAACAGCCCCATGATGGTGCGCGCCGTCACCGATTTTCCCGACCCGGATTCGCCGACGATGGCGATGGTTTCGCCGCGATAGAGCTGGAAGGAAATGTCCTTCACCGCATCCACCGTGCCGTGTTCCACCTTGAAGGTGACGCCGATATTGCGGGCATCGATGACGGGTTCGGCGTCGCGGCCGGCGTGATCGAAGCGCACCGGTGGGGCAAAGGCGTTCTGTGCTGAATGAGCCATGGTCAAAACCTTCCTCAATAGGGATCGACAGCATCGCGCAGGCCATCGCCCAGCGCGTTGAAGGCGAAAACGGTGATCAGCACGAAGCCGACGGGCGCAAGGATCCACGGATAGGAGCCGATGACCGAATAGGTTGCGGTATCCTGCAGCATCAGCCCCCAGGAGATGAGCGGCGGCTTCACGGCAAAACCCAAAAAGCCGAGGAAGGATTCCAGCAGCACGACCGTGGGAATATTGAGCGTCACGGCCACGATGACATGGCTCATCACGTTCGGCAGAATGTGCTGGAAGATGATGCGCCAGTCCGTGGCGCCAATCGCCATCGCCGCGCGCACATATTCGATGCGCGACAGGGCCATGGTTTTTCCGCGCACCTCGCGCGACATCTGCGCCCAGCCGAGCGCCGACATGACCGCCACCACGAAGGCGAGGAACACATTTGTCGGGGCCGTCACCGGGATCAGCGAGGTGAGCGCCAGGTAAAGCGGCAGTTGCGGAAAGGCGAGCACGATATCGACAAAACGCTGCACCCAGGCATCGACAGCGCCACCGAAATATCCAGACATCAGGCCCACACTTGTACCGATGACAGTGACGATGAAAACCACGCTCAGCGCAATGGCAAGCGAGATGCGCGAACCGTGGATGGCGCGCGACAGCACGTCCCGGCCGAACTTGTCGGTGCCCAGAAAATTGACCGGCTGCCCATCCGTTGCGCCGAAGAAGTGGCGACTGGCTGGCACGAGACCGAAGAGACGGTATTCAGCACCTTTGACGAAAAAGCCGAGGTAACGCGGGTTGTCATAGTCAGGCCCGACGATGGGCTGGAAGGTGACCGGATCCAGTTCATCGGTTTCCGCGAGCACATAAACGCGCGGGCGAAAACTGAAACTGCCATCCTTGTCGGTAAAGCTGATCGCCTGCGGCGGCGTGAAGCTGGCGTTCGTCTCCAGCGGGTCCATCGGCGCGAAAAAATCGGCAAAGATCGCGGTGACGATGAGGATAACCACCAGCACCAGGCCAACCATGCCGGTGAACGAGCGCCGGAAGCGGCGCCAGACCAGCGCGACATAGGTTTCGTTGGCGGCATGGCGCGGGTTGGTCACGGTTTCTTCCGCGGCCATCTGGTTTGGATTGTTGTCGAGCGCCATCATCTCATGCTCCCCCGAATTCGCGCACGCGCGGGTCAAGAAGGGCAAGCAGCATGTCGGCGATGATATTGCCGATGATCAGCGTTGCCGCGAGCACCATCATGAAGGTTGCGGTGACATAAACGTCGCCGACCGCCATCGACCCGACGATTGCCGGCCCGACCGTTGGCAGCGAAAAGATGATCGCCGTCTCGATCTCGCCGCTCAGCATGTAGGGCAGCACAACGCCCTGATACATGATGAGCGGATGGACGGCATTGGGCACCGCATGGCGCAGGATGACCGCGCTTTCCGAGAGCCCCTTGGCGCGGGCGGTTTCGATATACTGGGCGTTCAGCGTGTCGAGCAGGTTTCCGCGCATCACCCGCATATTGTAGGCAAGCCCGCCGAATACGGCGATCGCCACCACCGGCCATATATGGCTGACGAGATCGGCAAACTTGGCGAAGGACCAGGGCGCACCGCCATATTGCGGCGAAAAGAAACTGCCGATTTCCGAGACGTTGAAATGGAAAACCATCAGGTAGACCATGACAAGCGCCATCAGGAAGCGCGGAATGGTCATGCCGAGAAAGGAGATGGCCGAGAGCAGGTTGTCGACCCAGGAATACTGCCGGGTCGCTGCCCAGATGCCGAAGGTAATGCCGAGAATGGACGCCAGGATGTGGCAGACAAGCGCCAGCGCCAAGGTGCGCGGCAGCCGTTCACCCACAACTTCGGCCACCGGCTTGTTATAATAGAAGCTGTAGCCGAAATCGCCGCGCGTCACGATGCCCGTAATCCAGTCGAAATACTGAATGATCATCGGCTGATCGAGCCCGTGTTCGATGCGATACGCCTCAGCCTGCTCTTGCGCCTGCGCAAAACTTGCCCCGCCCTGGTTCATCAGCTGCGAGCGGATATAATCGGCATAATCGCCGGGCGGCGCCTGGATGATGGCGAAGGTCACGATGCTGAGGATCAGCAGCACCGGGATGGCAGCGCCGAGGCGCATCAGCAGAAATCTCAGCATGGCATTCTTCCTCCTTCTACGCGGATGCGCGCATCCGCCGGGTCGTCCCCTTCCGGCCGCGCCTCACGCGCGGCCGGTCGTCTCGTGGGAGGAGGACTACTTGACCGTGCCTTTATCGCCGGGCTTGCCCGGAAGCTGCTCGGGATAAAGCTCATATTTTCCCTGCTTGTCGGCGGAAACCCACAGGCGTTCGCGCATGATGGCATCTTCAGCCCAGTTGAACATGAAGATGGGCGTGCCCGGGGGGACGTTGGAGAAGCGCTTGTTGATGATCAGCGCACCCGGATATTCGGTGAGACCAATCGTGTAGAGGTTTTCCGTGTAGATCTTCTGGTACTGCTTCATCAGGTCGGCACGTTCGGCATTGTCCTGCGTGCCGATGAAGCGGTTGACGAGATCGACCATCTCCTTTTCAAACGGCATCAGATCGATCGGCTTTCCCTCTGGCGCGCGGTGGTTCCAGCTGGTGCGCGGGCCGACCGGGGCAAGCTGATCGGTGTTTTGCACGACGGAGGAAAGCTCCGTGCTGTTGCGGCGCACCATCCAGTCGAAACGGCCGGCATAATGGGCGGCATCCCGCTGGTTGGAATCCAGCGCATTGATCACCACCCGGATGCCGAGCTTGGCCATCTGGCCAACCACGCCTTCGGCAAGGCTCTTGTCGGTCGTGTAGCTGTTGTTGACCAGCATGACGACCTCGACATTCTTGCCGCCGGCCGTGCCTGCCGGGAAGTTGACGATGCCATCGCCATCGGTGTCCTTGAGGCCAGCCTTCGCAAGTCCATCCTTTGCCGCCTTCAGATCGAACGGGTAATAGACGGTGGAAGCGCGGTCATAAAAACTGGTGCCGGAAGAGAGCCCGCCCGGGTAGATCGCCGTAAACGGCCCCTTGACCAGCGAATCCCCGATCGCCTTGCGATCAAGCGCTGATGTCACCGCCTTGCGGAAATCGGCATTGCGGTTCAGCTCCCGCACCGCCTGTTCGCGCTCGTCCGGATTGCCCCAGCCATTGCCGGAAAAGTTCATCTGCAGGCTGTATCCGATGAGGCGCGGGCCAAAAGCAAGGCGTGCAGGCGCATTCGCATCGGCTGCCCGCTTCAGCGAAGCAACGAAGTTTTCCGGCTGTTCGAGGTTGGAAATATCGCCGGAGCCGGCCACCGCCTGCACGTCGCGGTCTGCCCAGGTGGAAAGCTTGTAGTGAAGCTCGTTGAGATAAGGCAGCTGCTGGCCCTTCTCGTCCACCTTCCAGTAATAGGGATTGCGCCGGAGAACGACGATATCATCGGCGCGATATTCCACCGGCACCCAGCCGCCCATGACGGGCATGTTCATGAACTCAGGCGGGAAGGCATTCTTGAACTGATCATAGGTATTGCCCGAATATTTCGGGTGCTTCGGCTTCAGGATATGCGCCGGCCCCGGGCAGAAGCTCGGATAGGACATGGTGTAGAGATACTGCTTGGGGAAAGCACTCTTGAAGGTCCATTCGACGGTGTAGTCATCGACCTTTGCAAGCGTCGTGCCCTCGCCAAAGGCTTCCGGCGAGGCACCGCCGCCGAGCGGCGAGACATTGGGATCGAGCACCGCATCTTCCCAATAGAACATCACATCATCTGCCGTGAACGGCACGCCATCCGACCATTTGGCGCCCTTCACCAGATGCATGGTCAGCTTGTGGCCGTCGGCCGACCATTCCCAGCTCTTGGCAAGGTTCGGCAGCGGTTCTGTATCCTTGGCATCCACCTGGAACAGCGGTGCGGTGCGCGTCAGGCATTCCGACAGCGCGATATCGATGCCGCCCCAGCCCTGGCTCTGCCCGGCGGTATAGTTCCACCCTTCCGGGCGCCCGCCGATGACATGGCGCATGGTATCGCCGTAAACGCCGGGGCCGTCGATCATGTTGGCGGATTTTTCGACCAGCGGCTCCTCCGGCAGCCGGTCCTTCAGGGGCGGCAGCTTGCCGGTCTTTTCAAACTTGTCGACCACCCATTGCGGCTGGCTGTAATTGGGCAGCGCCTTGAATTCCAAAATGGTATCGCGCGCGACATAGGTGATCTTGCCCTCCGCCGGAAACTGCGGCGGCACAGGCGGCGTGGACGTTTCAAAGGCGTTGGCACTGAGTGCAATCAGCGAGACGCCGAAGCTCAAGGCGGCAACTGTGCCGATCCGGTATTGTTGTCTCATCATCATTCCTCCCAAATGGCAGCACGCCCCGCGCCTGCCTCTCCTCATCGTCACGGATGCGGCAAAGGGTCTCCCGTCCTTCGCCGCATCCGCCTTGTTTTTTTCGGGTCAGACGGCGGCTTTCTGCGCCGCCTTTTCCACCCGCAATTCATCGATGGAACGCACGGTGCGCCGGGCAGCGCCCGCCCAATCGCGCGTCTTCACCTTGCCTTCCGCAAGCCGCGCGCGGGCGGCCGGAACGGCGTGTGCGTATTGCGGCAGCCATTCAGCCTGGGCGACGACCATCTCATCCACCATCTGCCAGACCTCCTCAGGTGTGGCGACCGCGCCCACCAGCGGATCATGCAGCACCGCAAGCTTCAGAAGATCTATATCGCCGGTGATGGCCGCATGAACCGACATGCGCTGGACATTGATCGAGGCCATGCAGGTGGCCGCACAGGCTTCCGGCAGGGTGATACCCGAGACCATGTTGATGCCGAAGCGATCGACAAAACCGGGCGACTCGATGATGGCGTCCGTCGGCAGGTTGGTGATGATGCCATTGTTCTTGACGTTGAAATGACCGCGATAGACCCTACCCGTCTCCAGCGCCTCCAGAATGTGGCTGGCATGCTCGTTGGAGCGCTTGGACTTGTCGAACGGCTTTGCCGCGGAGGCGAGAAACTGCGGAAACTCGGTCTCAAACCAGTTGCGGGTTTCCGTGGAGTGGCGCAGGTAACCGCCGGTTTCGCCGTGGATCCAGTCCGACATGTCGATCCAGCGGGTGATTTCTTCCGGCCGCTTGCGATACCACGGCAGGTATTCCGACAGGTGACCGTTGCTCTCAGTCGAATAGACGCCGAACCGCTTCAGCACGTCGATGCGCAGCTTTTCCTGCTGCGAAAACACCGGATGCGCCTCGAAGGCTGCCACCAACTCATCCTTGCCGATCGGGCGGCCATTGAGCTTCAGATCAACGAACCAGGTCTGGTGGTTGATGCCCGAGCAGATGTAATCGAGATCGCTCAAGGATTTTGCGCCGAGCACTTCGGCAATCTGTTCGGCGCCGTGCTGCACGCCGTGGCAAAGGCCGACCGTATCCACCTTGCCATACTCGATGGCAGCCCAGGTGTTCATCGCCATCGGGTTGGCATAGTTGAGGAACTTGGCGCCGGGGGCCGCGACCTCGCGGATATCCTTGCAGAAATCGAGGATAACCGGAATGTTGCGCTGGCCATAGAGAATGCCGCCGGCGCAGATCGTGTCGCCGACGCACTGGTCGATGCCGTATTTGAGGGGAATGCGGATATCATCCGCATAGGCTTCGAGACCGCCGACGCGCACGCAGCTGATGATATAACGCGCACCTTCGATGGCCTTGCGCCGATCGGTCGTCGCCGTCACATTCGCCGGCAGCTTGTTGACCTTGACGACCGTCTCGAGGATCTCGCGGATCATCGACAGATTGTGCTCGCTGAGGTCGGTCAGCGCGAATTCCACATCCTGAAACTCCGGCACGCACAGGATGTCGGTGAACAGCTTTTTGGTGAAGCCGACGCTGCCGGCCCCGATGATAGCGATTTTGAAACCCATTTTCACATCCTCATTGCGAACCGAGCGCGGAAAGCCGCCGGGATAAGGGACAGGATGGAGGGAATAGTCCTAAAGCGTAGAAATCCCTGAAATACAGGGCTCCGCCACTTTCGCCCCTCCCGAAGCTTCCCAAATTTATCTCCTCGGTGCAGGATTATGCGGATATTCCGCCCCCGGGCCAGAGAAGGATTATGCTATCATGGGTAATTTTGTGCTGCAGGATCTGGTCGACAAAGGACCTGCGGTCCGCACGGTTTCCCTGCCCCGCGGGCGCCACACACTACACACGATGCCCACAAGCAGCGGTTATGAGATCCGCCGCGGCGGCGGATATGACTGGGACGGACGGCGGCGCGGACAGGCACCGTTCACTGTGCTGCAGCACTGCATCAGCGGGCGGGGAAACCTGCGCTACGAGAACCGCCTAACGCAGGTGAAGCCGGGCGAAACGCTGCTGCTGCTCATTCCGCACAATCATCGCTACTGGCTGGAACGGGACGAAAGCTGGGAATTCTTCTGGATCTCGATGAACGGTGAGGAGGCACTGCGCATCCACCGCTCGATCCTTGCCATCACCGGCCCGATCCTGCGCCTGAAACCCGAAACCATCGACCAACTGGCCGATTGCTGCTACCGTCTGATAACGGGTGGAGAGACGCCGGGAGCCGCATCCGCCATCGCCTACGAGGCAGCCATGGCGCTTTACGATGACGTCTTTGGCTCACACCCGACATTCGCGCAGGAATACCGCACGCTGCAGCATGTGCTTGGCCATATCGAAAGCCATCTGGGCGACAGGCTATCGGTCAGCGACCTTGCCGAAGTCGCCGGCCTCAGCCGCGCCCATTTCTCCCGCATCTTCACCGCCAGCGAAGGCCTGCCACCTGCCGAATTCGTCCTACAAAAACGCCTACGCCGCGCCGCTAAACTCCTGACCACCGCTGCTGACATGCCGATCAAGGAAGTCTCGGCGCTCTGCGGCTTCGAAGACCCCAACTATTTTTCCAAGGTCTTCAGACGCCTTTATGGCACCAACCCGAGTGATTTTCGCACGACGGGGATGTATGCGAGTGTGGGGAATCCGGGGCGGTAACTGGGAAGCATACCACGGCCGGCGAGGCGGCTAGAGCGGTTCAAAGGACATTGCACAATGCGATTGGATCGCTTGCCCCGCAGCGCCAGAAATCGAGATCATCCTTCAGCAATTAATATATATTTCAATATCTTGTTAAAGTTTTAGCCCGGTCAGTTTGACAAGTTTCGCTCGTTTTTCCTCAACGGAGGGAAGATCGCGGATGGCCATGTCGAATTCCAGGATCTTTGCACCCACAAGGAAACGGTACCAGTACCCCTGCAGAAAATGATAGATGAGACCTTCGCGGCCATCCAGAAAACCGAGTTGAACAATGTAGCGGTAGAGGAAATACCCAAGCGTCGAGACTGAAAAGGGCATCCGGTTGTAGATGCGCTCCTTGATATAGCGCTTGACAGAGGCCTGCAGAGACGAAGCTCCCTTGGTCAGCGGCACGTCGGATGCAAACAAGCCATAGCGGTGGTTCAGCACGTCCATGGCTTCGCGCGTTGCATATTTGTTATGCTTGTCGGTGAAGAAGGTGAGGTCGTTGAGGTTGTGGTCGGAAAACGGGTTGTCGAAGCCAACCGTGCGTCCGCCCCAGACCATAATATGCTCATCCATCCAGCGGTCCTCGACGCGCCCCTGCCCCTTGCGCCAGATGCGCGTGAGAATCAGCGGATAGCGCCCGCCATGACGGATAAAGCGATCCATGAAGATATGCTTGCGCTTCAGATTGACCGCCGCCACATCCGTCGAAAGCGTCGGCAGCCTTGCCGCAATCTCAGCCGCCAGCGCCGGTTCGATCACCTCGTCCGCATCGAGGCGCATGATCCAATCGGCCGTAATCTGCGCATTGTCGAGCCCCCACTGGAACTGCTTGGCCTGATTGACGAACGGGTTCTGCAGAACAACGGCGCCCATCGATCGGGCGATGTCCACGGTCGCATCCCTGGAAAAGGAATCGATCACGACAATTTCATCCGCCACCCCCCTTACGCTCTCGATAGCGCGGGCGATGTGGAGTTCCTCGTTATAGGTCAGGATGATTACGGCGAGGCACATTTCGGTTTCTGAACCTTATCATATCGTAAAGAGCGGGTGTAACGTGACGAAACTTGTTCACCGTCAGCTTAAAGGACCAAAGCCCCAAGGCCAGCAAAGCAGGCAATTTGGCTTCTTCGCGAAGTATTTTCCAATGTTCAGCATTGATCCTGCGGCGATGATCGCTTCGCTGCGAAACACCACCGCGCTCGAACACGCACACGACACGCCCGAGATAGAGGGCTTTTACATTGGGCCGTGAGAGAAGACCGGTCGTCAGCGCCCAATCGCCGGAATACTTATAATTGAGATCATAACCCTTGATAATGGCGTCTCGATTATAGAAAATCGCCTGATGGTGAGTGAACATGGAGTATATATTGAACTTCGGGGCGCGCGCTTGCTTCTGAAATAAATTTTCCCCGTCCCGCTCAAGGGAATCTCCGTAGAGGATATCGAAATTTTCACCCGAAACTTTCTTTGAAACTTCCGACAGAACCTCATTATCGGCAAATATATCGCCGGAGTTCATGAAAATACAATATTTTTGCGTCGCCAGTTTGATGCCCTTGTTCATGGCGTCGAAAATGCCGTGATCTTTTTCCGAGACCCAGGTCAGACGTGTATCAGTCAGCGTTTCCAGGTATTCCCGGCTGCCGTCATTGGATCCCCCATCGATGACCAGCCACTGGAAATCACCTATATCCTGCGACAAAACGCTATGGGTGGTCTGGCGAAGCCCCTCGAGATTGTTGAAATTCACGGTAATGATGGAAAATGTCATTCGGGGCTTACCCTTTCGTTTGAAGGTCCTGGCCGCTTTCTCATTCTAATCTTGCGAACGGGGTTTCCCGCATACACCGTCCAGGGTTCGAGATCCTTCACGGTCACGCCTCTTGCGCCAAGCACGGCTCCCTCGCCCACGGTCACGCCCGGCCCCACAAACGCATCGGCAGCAATCCAGCTCTCACAGCCGATCTCGATGGATTTTGTGACAAGCGGCAGTCCGGGTCGGTCTATATCATGCGTACCACCACACAAGTATACGCCCTGCGAAACGGTGGCACCCGCCCGGATCCTCACCGTGTGCATGTTATAGCAGCGAACATGGTCCGACATGATCGTCCGCTCTTCCATGATCAAGTTCGGTGGGTACCAGATCCTGACACTCGCACGCGCATCACTCGTACTGGCCATTTTCGCTCCGAAGGCGCGCAGTATCATACGCCGCCATCGCCCGAAATTTCGGGGGGTCCACGAAATGAGGAGCGCCCAGACGATGCTCCATGCAATACGAATCAGCCGATGGCGAATGGAAAAATTGACGCCGCCTTCTCTCGTCTGTTGCGTCATGGCTGTTCCACCAGGGCATCGGTCGACGTCACCATTTTCAAGATCGTCTCGGCCAATTCGTTTTCCCTGGCAATAAGCGCCGATGGCCAGGTGGCGTCGCGCGCGCCTGCATCCTGGTCGGCCCGCGCCTTTGCCAAGGTGTCAGCAAGGCTTGCCGCATCGCCGGGCACGAAGAAATGCGCACGCCCGGCGTGAATTTCCCGGTAGACCGCAATGTCGCTCAGCACCAGTTTTGCGCCGCGAATACGGGCTTCCATCGCCGGTCGACCATAACCTTCATCCAGCGAAGTCGACACGAAGATGTCGCTGGTCCAATAGAGACCCATCAATTGGGCAAAGGACAGACCCGACACAAGACGCACGTTTTTCGCCGGAGATGTCGCGGGGACCTGGCCGGGAGGAAGCACAACTTCAAACTGCATATCGGGCAGCAGGGCGGCTGCGGATAACAGCGTATCGAGCCCCTTATGCCTTGCGGTGGTGCCGACCCACACAACTGTACCCGGCTTTCTGTCCTCCGCCGGCCTCTGCTCGGCGGGATCAAAATGATTGTAGACCACCACACTACCAATGCCCATCGCCTGACAAAGATCCCGAGTGGTCAGCGAGGCTGAAATGACGTTGCGAACGCGGCGAAGGCTCCAGGGAATAAAGTAGAGATGCAGGGATTTAATCAGAAAGCTGCGCGGGAACCGGCATTGGATAAAATCGTGCACGACGACGATCGCACGCTTCTTCAGCAGAGAAGGTGCATATTCCTGAGATATCGCAACAAGGGTGACATCGACCCGGTGAAGCGCGCATAGCAACAAAAACAGATGATATTCCAGCAGCCAAACGCGTGTCGCTGCTGCAAGCTTCAGTAGAAGCCTGTCGAAACGACTGGACCTGCCGACCAAATACTCGAGGGAAGCAGCGTATTGCCCCCGGCAGGCCGGTAGAGGATGCCACCCTTTGCGCTGCAGGGTGTCGCGAATCTCATGGAAGTAAATGCTCATGCTGTCTGCGTGGCCGCCGTTCCATTGCGGAAAAGCAACAATCGCAACACGGCTATCCTTGTTTCCCGATGTATCCAACTAGAGCCTCCTCATTCCTGTTGCTGGAAGCCGACCCATCGGCACTGTTGCAAAATCAAGTCCACGTTGCAGTATCTTCGACTGGCCGGGAACCCACCGGTTCTGTGCTTATGGCTATCGTTTGGAACCTTGAAGTTAACATGTCCACGCACAGCCACGGATCTGCGTATAAAATCCATGAGCAGAAATCAGACCGGCGCCTTCTTTGGCTCAACGCTCGGGCTTCTGATACTGGACAGTAAATTCGCCAGATCGGCGGCTGCAGCCTTTGCGGTAAAATGGTTTTGAAAACAACTCTTCGCAGAGTGGCGCATGGCAAGCTTTTGCGGCTCGGGAAGTGCCAGTAAGCGACCCAAGAGCTTTTCCGTTCCTTCGGCAGTATCGTCTTCGACAAATCCAGCACCGGCCGCATCGACCTCACGCCAGATATTGACCTTGTTGGTGATCAGGACCGGCGTGGCGCAGGCCATGGCTTCCGCCACGACAATGCCGAAATTCTCCTGATGAGACGGCAGAACGAAGGCCTCCGCGCCCCGAAACGCTCCCCATTTGGCGTCGCCAGCCAACATGCCCGGCCAGTGGATGCGGTGTTCGACGCCGCCGGCCTTTGCCTGCTCGATCAGCGCGGATTTCAGGCCAACCTCATCCGGTCCGGCAATGACAAGGTCCACATCCGGATAGCGTGCAGCCAGGCGGATGAAGGCTTCTACCAAGAGATCGCATCCCTTCTTGGGATGAATACGGCTGAGAAACAGAAGATAGCGCCGCCCCTTGAGAGCCGGCAAAAGCGCGGCAAAGGCCGATGTCTGCTGCTCCACTGCGTCCGCAGGCTCTGCGGCAGCATAAGCGACGACCTTTTCTCGGTAGTCATGCCCGTAGAAAACGCCCCGCGCCAGCCGCCTCTCCTCCTCGGAGGTTAAAAGAATCGTCCTTGCGTCGCGCAGAACCTTTCCCTGCCAGCCGGACCAGAAGATCTGCTTGACCCAGTGTTTCAAAGGATAGGCCTCGCGAAACCACGGATCCAGCATGCCATGCGTGAAAACGACATAGGGAAGGCCCGCCCTTCTGAGACCCTGCCAGCCGCCAATCGACCCATGGTTCCACAAACCGTGCACCACGGCGGCATCGAAGGACTGCGCATTCTCGACAATCCAGCGTGCAAGCTTGGGCGTGTAACCATAGCGACGCGGCGCCGGGCCGCAGGGATGCACGGGAAACGGAAAGTCTTCGAGAAACGCCGCGGACGGGTCGTCCAACGTCACGACTTCCGTCTCATGCCCCATCTCGCGCATGGCGGACGCGCTGATTTTCAATCCTTCGACAGGTCCGCCGGAGCGGGGATCGACACTTGCAATCACACGCAGGATTTTCATGCCAATGCCTCCAGGATCGCTTTGAGGTTGGCCTTGAAATGTGCGTTCAGGTAGGCGGAACGCAGTTTTTCGACACCGCGCTGCCCCATGGCGGTGCTTGCCTCTGTGTCGCTCAACAGCGTGTGCATGGCCTTTTCAAGCGCATCGACATCGTGCGGATCGACAACGAATCCATCCGATCCGTGCGTCACCACTTCACTTGATGCACCCTGGTTGCTGCACACGACAGGCAGCCCATATTTCCACGCCTCAAGATAAACGATGCCGAAGCCTTCCTTGGACGACGGCAGCACGAAGGCGCGGGCCCGTCGATAGCAGGCATCGAGTTCCTCGTCGCTCACCCTGCCATGGAAGGTAACGCGAGACGTGATGCCAAGAGCTTGGGTGAGCGCCTCCAGTTCAGGACGCAAGACGCCGTCTCCGACGATCTCGAGCCTTGCATTCGGCAGATCTTGCGACAGAGGTGCAAAGGCGCGCAGGACCTTGTCGACATTCTTGCCATGGTCATGAGTCGCCATACGGGTGACGCACAGAAGCACCGGATCACCGCCAGCCTCGGCTGGCGCCACAATCGGTCCATCGACGGCATTGGGGAAAATCGTGAATTTTTGCGGCGAGACCCGAAATTCCCGGCTCATGATGTCGGCCGTATATCGACTGACGGAGGCTACCCGATCGACCGCAGACAGCAGGAATGGCTCGTAAAAGCGCCCCTTGCGGTAAACCGGATCGTTCCACACTTCGATGCCGTGAACGAAGAGTGCAATCTTCAGCCGCGGGTTGATCTTCTTGGCCATCCATCCGACGGGCAGCAGATTGACCTGTCCCAGCAGCAGAATGTCGCTGGCCCGGGCAACCGATAGCGCAGAGCGAATAAAGTCGAACCGCCGGGGACCAAAACCAATGATATCGGCTGCCACATCCTTGGGCAGGTCGCTTTCGACATCCCGCATGATGCGCACCTGCGGCCGTGCAAAATCTGCTTCGCAAGCCATGTCGGCAAGCGCGGAAATGACCCTCTGGTTGAAACGCTGCATGCCACCCATCCGTGAATAGGTATCGAGCGCCAGAAAAGCCACCTTTGTGCCCGGTCTCTGCATCATTGTGCCCGCAGCTCCTGCCCATCGATCTGGCCATGCCGGCGGCAGTCGCGGGCCACGGTCAGCATGTTGCGTGCCGCCGTCTCGGTGCTGTAATCCTCCATGAACTGCCGGCACCAATTGAAATCCCTTGGAAAGGCCGCAAGTCGCACCAATAGGTCCACAAGCGCACCGACATCGCCGGTCGGGAAAATCCCGCACCGCTCCAGCCCGCCAAATTCGGCCGCGGCTCCGACTGCCTCAGACATTGCCAGTGCGCAGCCCGCCTGAAGCGCCTCGTTGCAGACAAGGCCCCAGACTTCACCCTCGCGCCGGGACGCGAGCACGACCACGTCTGCCGCCAGATAATAGTCGCCGATTTCTTCCTGGTTGACGAAACCTGCAAAGACAAAGCGTACCTGCGCGGCATTGCCGTAGCGCTCCACCAGATCCGCTTCCAGCGCGCCGCTTCCGACGAGGATGCAGGTAACATCACGCTTGAGACGTTCGGCCAGCTGCAGGCAGGCTTTCATCACCGTTTCCGGGTCTTTTTTGGAAATCAGCTTGCCAAACACCCCGACGACAAGGCGATCGGGCGAAATGCCAAGCCGATGCCGCAATGCGTCCCGACGGGACTGCTTGTCATCCTCGGACAGTCCCTGGTACTTGTCGACGGTGGAAAAATGCGTTGTGACCAGTTGCTGCGGCCCAAAGCCATGGGCGAGGAGATGCTGCCGGTTCAACTTGCCGAAACAGAAGGCGCCGTCGAACAGGCTATAGACGCTGCGATAAATCAGCTTGCGAAGGTTCTGCTTCATCCCGGAGCGGCGCACGAAGGCTTCGTCCTGCGTTTCGACGCGCAGCCAGCAGCGGATACCGAGCAGTCTCGCCACCAGTCCAAACCGAATGCCAACCAGGTGATTGACGGAGTGAACGATAACCAGGTCCGGCTTGTGCCGGCGCAGGAGCGCCAGAACGTTGATCCCCTTGAACCCGAAAAAACCGTCCCGCGTATCCTTGCGGCCCGGAAGCAGAACCTCATAGGCATAGCCGGAGAGGAGCGGCGTGTTCCACTTGATCTCCTTCTGGAATTCCACGTCCAGATAGCCCTGCACGGAGGCATCGTTATAATAGGCAACGACCAAGGAAACATCGTGTGCCTGCGCCATGTCCGCGTAGATGGGGGCGCGATACTGCACCGGGTGCGTATCGATAATGAGAACCTTGGTCACGAAACCTCCCGCAGGCTGAGCGCCCGTTCCACGATATCGCGCATGAGACACTCGTTATAGGTGCGGTTTTCGACGCTCCTTTGCTTTGCCCTGGCCGCAAGCGCGTTGCGGAACGCCGCATCGTCCACAAGGCGGCGGCATTGCCGGATACACTCGTCCGCATCGTCAAACAGCAGAACTTCCTCGCCTTCCACATACATGTCCCTGTGGTGGCTGGTGCGGGGCGCCACCATGGCCGTCCCGATGGCCGGAATTTCGGCTGACCGCGTCGTATGCAGATCGAAATTGCGATCGTTCAGCAGGACGATCGCCACCTTGGCGGCCGAAATCGCCTTGGCATAATCGCGGTCCTTCAGGAACTTGAACTGAACCGCCGGCTTGATCCGCTCGAAATTGGGAGACCGGTCCCAGCGATTGCCGTAGATCCGGATGTTGAGACCCGCCTCAACCAACTTTGCCATGAACTCGTCGCGCCCGGGCATCCACGCGCCGGCAAAGATCACGTCCGTCTCCCACTCGGCAATATCGTCACCCTGAAATTCGTAGCGACGATGCTCGAGTTCATCGGCGCACTGCCAGATGAGCATGGGATGTCGGACACCAAGCCTGCGCATCTGCCCGTCTAGGTCGTCACGCTTTACGGCAACCACGAGATCATAGAGGCTGGCAGCCCTGCGTAAAATCGTCCACCTCAGGCGTTCCGGCGGCGGCTCATGATAGGGATTGTCCGCGTTGTAGTTCGTTATAATCGGTGCGGCCGCACGGATGACGTTCATTGCGCTTGGCCCGATAACATCACCGGAATCAACACAGGCGAGATCAAATTTTCGATCTGCTATCTGTTTGCGCAGCGACCGTGCGACCAACCAGTCGATTCCGAAACCACCCGTACGGTAAAGCCACTGGGCCCACCGCTTCGGCAGATCCACGTAAGGCGATACCTGCGTCACCTTGTAGCCAAGTCGCTTCAGCGCATCCGCACGATGCTGGCTGGTGCCTGAAAAGGAGCCAATGTAGAGAATTTCGCGGACTATAGCACTCATATCAAGACGCCATTGTCTTCTGGAAGCTGCACGCATACTGCTGAAGAACGGCACTTCGGCTATAGATTTTTCGGAAAACGTCTACCCCGAGCAGGGATTTCCGAAGACGAACGTCGCGATCAACCACAAGCTCTTGAAGCTTAGAAAAAACGTCGTCCACGGAGCCATCAACGAGAGCACCAATATCTCCTCCCCTCAACAGCAACCTTTGCTGTGGTTTATCGGGGGCAATAGGCACCGCCCCGGCGGCGAGCGCTTCAATATATACGATTCCATAGCTTTCTTCACGGCTAGGCATCGCAAAGATATGGGCAGTGCGCATTAACACCTGGACTTCAACCGGACTGGCGCCCGAAATGAGGGTAATTGAAGGATCGTCCGGCAAAATTACAGCCCCGTCCTGCATCTCAGACACGATAGTCAACCTCGCGTCCACCCCGATCTTCTTAATATTACGATAGGCTTCAACCAGAAGATCTAGCCCTTTGCGTCGCGCCGCACGACCTACAAACAGTATGTGGATACATTCCGCCTGATGCTTGGCCACGATGCCCTCATCATCAAGCGCCTCCGTGTATGGCAATATAAATGGAAGAACATCGACTTTCTCATGACCAACATCGAACTGTTCGCAAAATTTCTGCTTCGAATACTCACTAGACATTGCAATTCTATCGGCAGCTTGAGCAATTTCCGTTTTAGCCTTCAAGGCCTCCGCAATTTGAAAATCAGCCAATCCGCGACGGCGCAACAGTTCGACATCGGATGGACCGTCATGCCACAGGATTTTTGTACCACCAGCCTGCTGAGGAAAAGTGCCATATGCGTATACAAAATCATAACGAGAAGAATTGATTCCGTAACGGCGATAAGGGGTGAACGTCGAACCCAGGAGGCCAATTTTATTCCGCACATGCCTGCTTACATAACCAGCGTTGTGCAACGCGATCGCATGGAGACGTCTGTCCAAGTCCAAGGCGACGCCATATTCTCCGCCAGATAAAGCTTCTGCCAGATATTTCGTATGAAGCCAGTCTGTATTGAGCGGCCTGACAAACCAATTTGGGCTCAAGCATATTCCCCGCGCCACCTCAGATTGCATAGTCAAGCCCTTTTTCATATACTGCGCGCCTAGGCTCAGTAATCTCATACAGAAAAATCTTGTCGGCAGTTGTAGCAATCTGTCTACGATAGATTTCAACGGCCATGTATTAATTGACCTCGCTTCTGCACTGATATGGCTATCGTTATTACGAGCATTCCAAAATTGAGACCAACAGCGACCAAGCCGGCGGCATCAATTCCCCATGCCTTTATTATAAGCCACAAGAAAAATATCGATCCGACGGAAAGTATCAACAACCAT
>JAIXTO010000186.1 GCA_027483885.1 Rhizobiaceae bacterium | reverse complement strand
TGAAATTCGATTTGCTCATGGTGATCTTCTTGCCTCAAAATTAGGAAAGAAGGCGTCTACAAATCTCGGGGCTATTCAGCCCAATCATCTTTATTTGCCACAGCCTTGGTGGACTGTTGGTGAAACAGATATTGAGAACAGCAAAAGAGTCGACTGATGACGATTGGCGACAAGTGGGGGAAAGTTGTGTCGGGGTGTTATTCCTCGCAACCCCCCATAGCGGATCGAGTCTTGCAAATCTTTTGAAGCACTTTGTGCAAGGCTTCACGTCCGTTCACGTTAACAAGCTTATAGAAGACAATGCCGAATTGCAGGAACTCAATGAGAGTTTTCGTTCCCTGTGTCATTTAAAAGCCACTACGGTTCTTGTTTATCATGAGAAATTCTTGACCAAGAATGTGTTTCTGGTCGTGGATGCCAAAAGCTCCGATCCAGGCGTCAACGGCACAACACCCGTCCCAATCGACGCCGATCATATTAACATTTGCAAACCTGAGAGCCGAAATAGCCTAATCTATACGAGCATCAGGCATCGCATTCGCAAGCTTGTGCCGTTTGTGTCTCCGGCAAATGGGCCGGAAGGGCTCGTCTTTGAAGATGACGATTTGGAGTTGTCTAGTTCGACAGATCGACGAGACTTGATGACGAAGATGGTTGCCGCAGGCCGCGACCATGAGTACCAATTTGCAAACGACTCTCAGAGCAAGTTCGCAAGACCATTTGCGCGAACCGGTCTGAAGACCTCGATAGCGACCTCATACAAGAACCTGCTTGCCGATATCGAGCAGCGCTTCCAAACGTCGATATATCATCCGTTGATCTGTATGGGCGCAGACAACGTGACGATATCCAAAGCAATTCAGGCCGAAATCATCGAGCCGCTTAGCCAGAAATACGCCGCGGAAAACGCCACATCGAAAACCGTCATGAACGCACTATATTTTCTCACCGAGCGCTGCCACATACGGTGGGATAAGCCATGACCTATCGGCTTTGGTATGCTCAGCTCGACCTCTTCGACACAGCGCGCCGCTATCTAGCGATTTTGTCTCACTGGGGGGCCGAAGCGCCTAATCGCGACCGGCTTTTCGTTTCAGACTTCTATTTTGTAAATCCCAGTCTTCTCCATCTCACACACATGACGATCGATGTTCGGAAGACCTTCACGGCGCTACGTGTACCAAAACCCGACGAAACATTTATCCAATACCCTTCACCGCCCATTCTTTACAACAAGATGGGAGGTATTCAGGCCCAGGCGTTGCACAACCTTGTCGGGAAGGGGCTTGTTGACGTCGAGATGGTTAACAATGATCAGTATCGTCTGAGTGACCAGGGCCGAGAGTTGGCAAATGAAATGAGGACAAATCTCGTCTTGCCAGGTGAAGAGGCCATTTTGCGTTTCCTGACAGAGGAATTTGCGACAATCGGTCGGGGTAAGGGTGGGTTGCGCGACATGACGGGCCTCAGAAGGATTGGTACGTAAGTGGTGGCTTTTTTTGCATTGAAAAGGGTTCGGATCACTCGCGGCAAAGCCGTTGCTTACGACGAGCTCTTTCATCGTGGCGTCAACATCATCAGAGGGGAGAACAGCTCCGGGAAGTCAACGATCTCGGATTTCATATTCTACGGCCTAGGCGGCGAGTTCGATCGATGGAAAGATGCTGCAAGAAATTGCTCCGCAGTGCGCATGGAGATTGAAACCGAACAGTCAACCATCACGGTTCAACGCAGCGTCGGTACCAAGCAGGAACCAATTCTTGTCTTTTATGGCTCGTTAGAAGATTCTCTGACCAAGGGCATCGATGATTGGCAGAAAGTACCGATTAGACGTTCATCAGGAGGAACAGAGCTTTCGTTTACGCAAGTCCTTTTCCGTGCCGCTGGAATTCCCGAGGCCCCGAATGTCGGGAATTCTAACATAACGATGCATCAGATTCTTCGGCTTTTGTATGCTGATCAGCAGACCCCGCCAGGGAAACTCTTTCGATTCGAAAGCTTTGACACGCGCGAAATCCGTGAGACGGTTGGACAGCTGCTCATCGGCGTCAACGGGTATGAACTCTATGAGGGCCTGATCAGACTTCGGGCGTTGAAAAATGATTTCGCCGATAAGGACCGGCTTTACAAAGCTGCGATTATGTCGCTGCCAAACGCGGAGGGCCTAACTTCAATCGCCGTCCTCGAAAGACGTCTGGCGGAGCTTTCCGCCGAGAAGATCCGTATCGGCAGCGAAATCCGGAATGTCGATGCACTTGTTGGTGAAGACCAATCCAAACAATTCGTCATCGAGCGCCAGCATATGCGACGCCGACTTCAAAAGCTAACGAGTGACTTGCGGGACCGCGAGCAGCAATTGGTCGATCTTGACGACGAGCAGACGGAGCTAAGGCAGTTCGTTGAGCATCTGGAACAGCAGTTGACGGCCCTGAGCGCTGCCGAAGATCTTTCCACAAAATTGGGTAGCATAGAGTTTCAATACTGCCCCGCATGCCTGAAACCCCTTGACGACACTGATGCGCAGCATTGCATTGTTTGCAACGAGGTGGTCGATGAAGAAAAGACAAGATCCCGGTACTTTGAGCTTAGGGTAGACAACGAGTTGCAGATCCGAGAATCCAGGCAACTGTTAGCGTCAAAAGCAGCGGAGGTCGATAAACTAAACAATGAAACGCGTGCATTTAGGCGCGAATACTCTTCAGGGATAGCGGAGTTCTCCTCTCGATACGATGTCAGCAATTCTCCGCGAGAAAGCTTTCTGGCCGAAAGGTATAAGCTCTTAGGAAGCCTCGAGCGGGAAGCGGCCTACATGGAGGAGCTGCGTGCAACACTTCAGCGTATCGATGAGCTATCTGCTGAACGGGCACGCTTGAATGACGATATCGTCGCATTAGAGGCCAGAATTAAGCGCCTGACAGCATTGTCCACGGCAAGGGTGGCAAAAGCGATGAACCTAGTCAGCCTCATCGGAAAGCGCATTCTAAAGAAGGATCTCCAGCGGGAAGATACGTTCGAAAACCCGGCGACTTTTACAGTCAATTTTGGCGACGACGCCATGCTCGTCGATGGCAAAATGAATTTTGCCGAAAGCAGCAACGTTGTGCTGAAGAACACGTCGATCGTGTCATTGCTGTTGGCGGCTTGCTTCGACGCTGATTTTTGGCACCCGAAGTTCCTCCTGATGGACAATATCGAAGACAAGGGGATGGAGCAGGACCGAAGCCACAATTACCAGAATCTCCTCATTGAGGAATCTGCAAATGCCAAATTTCCCCACCAGATCATCTTTACAACATCAATGCTTGATCCGAAATTGGAAGGCAGCGGACTGACCGTCGGGCCAAAATACACCCGGGACAATAAGACATTGGCAGAAATCTAATCCCGTCGGCACGGATGTCTTTGGCCGCGTGGCATCCTGCATCAATTGTTTCGATTTATTGCGAGTCGTAAGGACAGTATTTCTATCCGGATAAAGAGAAATCCCTCATGCGACAGGTCATTGTTATTTCCGATCTCCATCTTGGCGGGATTTACCCAGAGCCACCGCGTCTGGGCGGCCGGGGATTCCGCCTATGCACGCAAGCCGAGGCGATCGCACGGTTCATTGCGAGGTTGACCGATGACGTATCGGCAGATGCGCAGATAGAGCTCGTGCTAAACGGGGATAGCGTCGATTTTCTCGCGGAGCGTGACGGCGAGGGCGAGACGTGGTCGGCGTTTACAGCTGACCCTCAACAGGCCGTCGACAAGTTCGAAGCGATCGTCGAGCGCGACAAGACCGTTTTCGATGCGCTCGGCGCTTTCCTCGAAGCGGGAGGGCGAGTGACCCTCCTCCTCGGCAATCACGATATCGAACTCTCCTTCCCGGCCGTCCGCGCAGCGCTTCGTGCTGCGATCGGCGTGAAGCCCGGACATGACTTCGAGTTCATCATCGACGGCGAGGCATACATCATTGGCGACGTGCTGATCGAACACGGCAATCGATACGATGCCTGGAACCAGATCGACTATGATGCCTTGCGACGCGTGCGCTCGCTCATGTCGAGACGCGAAAGCATTCCCGAGCAATATCGATTCACGCCACCGGCAGGCAGCGAGCTCGTTGCAACGCTGATGAACAAGGTCAAGGAGGTCTATGCCTTCGTCGATCTGTTGAAGCCGGAGGACGCTGCGGTCGTTCCGATCCTGCTTGCCCTGGAGCCGAGTTACATCAAGCGGGCGGCGCAGATCGCGCGCCTTTGGTATCGGACCAAGAGCCATGGGCTAGAAGGCCCGTCGCTGCCGAAAATGGGAGGTGACATCTCCGCAACCGGCACGCGCCACACTGATTTCCTCGGTCACGACATTGGCGCCAGCATGTCAGACCGGTCATTGGACCAAGTACTCGGAGAACTCGATGAGGAAGCCGCGCTCCGCAGTGTGATCGGCAGCGCGCTGGACGGAGACGCCAACGCATTCCTCGCGGCCATTTCTGATGCGCCGGGATCCGGCAACGGCATCCGTCATGGGGTCGACATTTCCGCGATCGATGGGATCTCCTTCGGAAAGGATATGGCGCAGCCGAAAGGTGCGCGCCTGTCGGACGGCAGATTGCGTGCTCTGCTGCTTGCCTTGCGGGCGCTCCAGAAGCCGGACGGTTTCGATGAGAGCCGCGAGACGGCGGGGGAGTATCTCAACGCGGCTCGCAGCCTGGCAAAGAACGGCATTCGCTATGTCATCTTCGGCCACACCCACCAACCAAAGCGGGTCGATCTTGGTGGTGGGCGCTGGTATCTCAATTCCGGGACCTGGGCGGATGTCCTGCGTTTTCCGTCCGACATTCTTTCCGGCCCCGAGCAGGATGCCCTTCCGCGGTTGCGGCAGTTCGTCGAGCAGATGCAATCCGGCGACTTCGCGAACTGGGCGCTTTTTTCCCCGAGCTACATTCGGCTGATCCTTGGGGACGACAACCGCGTGACGGATGCAGCCCTTTGCTCGGGACTTGATCTCGAACCATTCACCAAGATATCCGCGAACAGCTGAAACGATCGGACTCCGGATGGATGAGACAGCCCGCGATGCGATCGCAAAGGTCACGGTGACCCGGCCGGGCGGTGGTGGGCGCGGGACAGCATTCCTTGTGTCGGCCGATCTCGTTGCGACCGCGCTCCACAACGTCGCCGACAGACACGAGGTAGACCCTACCCCATATGGAGACATCACCCTTCAGTTTCCCGGGCATACGACCCGGGCGGCTCTCGTCGGCTATAACAGGGAGGCGGATTGTGCGGTTCTCCGCTGCGTCGATCCACCCCGGATTGCCCCCCTGAAGATGCGAGGCCTCGGACGCTCCGGCGAACCATGGCAGACATGGGGCTATCCCAATCTGCAGTCGGACAATGGGCTGGCGGTGGATGGTGCAGTCACCTACTTCCACGGTGAACTGTTTGACGAGAAGGATGTCATTCAGCTTTTTTGCAATCAGCTGGCAGCGGGGCTCGGTGGTGATGCTCGGGGACTCTCGGGAAGCCCCATCCTGGTGAATGGTCAGGTCGCTGGCATCATGCGATATGCATTGGGGCCAGCAGAGCGAGTGGCCGGTGGCGTCGTATACGCTTGCCCGATCTGGAAGCTCGACGGCCTGGGCGGACTTGTCGTCGAGAAATCCGTCCAGGTTGGCTTGGAGAGCACGGACGAAGCACTTGCCGCAGTGATCGGCAGCAAGGCGCGACCCTATGCTCGATATGTCAAGAAATTCGTCGAAATCACCCGAGGGCCGGCCGACGCGCGGGCACCCTATGCCCGGCGCGAAACCACTCTTCGCGAGCTGCAGGCGTGGTATCAGTCGGGCGCGATACCCAGATTTCTCCTGATCGGGCCTGCGGGACGCGGAAAGAGCGCCGTCCTGGTCGAGTGGCTCCTCGGGCTGACGAAGCCTGGCGCCGATGCGGCAACCCGGACGCATATCCTCTTCGTGCCGATCAGCCTGCGCGTCGGCACCTATATGCCAGGCGTGTTCTTCCAGATGCTCGCGTGCCGGCTTGCCGCGATCCTCGGGCGGGACGTCAAGGATGAGCAGCTCGACGCTGCTCTTTACTATGAAGGATTATGCGGCCAGCTCTGTGACGAGCTCATCGCCAAGCAGGTCGATGTCCTCATCGTCATAGACGGGGTGGACGAGGCGCCAGAGAATAGCTTTCGAGCGGACTGGTTCAGCGGACGCGCGGGCTCGACGGTAAAACTGGTGCTGTCAGCGCGGGAGACCCTCGACAAAGGGGGCGGACAATTCTGGTTGAACAAATTTGGCTGGCAGGCGAACCGCAATGTCGTCGTCCATGAACTACCACTTCTGGACGGAGCGTCGGTCAGGGATCTCGTATCCAGCCTCCCGACAGTTGGCAGCTCTCCCGAATTCGTCGAGCAAATCGCCGTGCGCCTCTCGGCTCTCACCCGAGGCGAGCCGCTGCTGCTCCGATTCCATGCCGAGGACCTCCTCGAGCAAGCGCCGCTGCAGGCGGATGCTCTGGAACTCCTGAAGGATGTAGCGCCGGGCCTCAGCGGCTATTTCGACCACTGGTGGTCCTTGCAACGCGAAGCCTGGATTAAGGAAGGCATCAGCCCCGATGTCGATAGGCTCAATGCGCATCTCGGCGTCATGGCATGCGCCTTCGGCTCACTAGGTGCTGATGATCTCGGACGGATCGTCGAAACGGCCCATGGTTACCGGCCCGGCGCGGATATGAGGGAGACATTGTGGCCGCTTCGGCGCTTTGTCATTGGCGATGGCCAGTCTCCGGGCAGGGGTGGCCGTGGATACGTCCTGGCCCATCCGGGCCTCCGGGATTTCTTTCTGGAGCGATTTTCGGGGTCATTCGTCGAGCGAATCCGCCAGGCCTTCGTCGAATGGGCTTCAAGCGTTGCCAGCGATCTCAACGCCGGGAAGCTGGCCCCTTCGAAGGCGTCGGTCTACGCCGTTTCGTTTCTCACGCAGCACCTCGACGAAGTCGGAGCTCCGCCGGCGGATTACTTCCGGCTCTTCGATCTGGGCTGGGTGCAAGCCTGGGAGCAGATCGAAGGCGGGCTGCGTGGCTTGACACTCGATGTCGAGCGGGCAGAGCGCGCGGCCATGCGGTCGCCCTCGCCGAACGCCATGATCAACTCGTACCGATTGCGGGCTAAGCTTCTCTTGTGCTCGATCCGCAATGTATCGCGTGTACCCCCCGGACTTCTGATCGCCGCCCTTGATCAGGAGCTGCTCGGGCGGCCTCAGGTCGAAGTTCGATTGGACCTGCTGGAGGGGTTCGAGAAGGTTAGGGGGCTGTGCGATTTCAGCATGCGCCTTCCGGACGACGAGCGGGACCGTGTTCTGGGGATTGCGCTGGAAGCAGCCAATCGGGTGAGCGATCCGCAAGACAAGGCTATGGCTCTCGCCGCTGTCGCCAGTCTTCTGCCGGAGACGGAGGCAGAAGCGATCGAGATGGACTGTCTGGAGGCCGCTGCTCAAATCGGGATGCTGTTGTCTTGGCACGACGCCATGCGCTGGATCATTCCGAAACTCCGGAGCAGGAGTTTGTTCGCATTCTACCAGTTGTTCTACCAGATCGGGGACAAGGTAGAGCACTGGCAATACTTCGTTGAATTGCTCCCGAGCATTCCTGAGCCCTTGAAAATGGACGTTCTCCATATGGCGCTCGAGCAAATCCGCGACCGTGCGAGAGTCTCCGCGAATTCAGATGGCCGGCCATCCGAAGACGATGGCTCAAATTATCCTCGGATCCTGTTGAGCCCTTATATCGGCGTCGCATCGGCCGAGGAGCTCGGCGCGCTCATGACGGAGGCGCGATCCTATCACCGAGGCTCTATGCGGGTCCAGGCCCTTGCATCGTTGCTACCGTTTCTGGCGTCGAACCAGTGGGAAGCGATCATCGACGAGATCGTTGAAACGGCGATCGCGACGTCGAGCAAGCTGTTCCTTCTGGAATGCATAAGGGATGTGCTGCCGTTTGCTCAGGGCACGCAAAAGGAGATGCTCGTTGGTATGGGATGGGATATCTGCAGGGCAGACTCGTTCTCCTACGACTATCTTGCGACGGCTGTTTCCTATCTTAGCGATGAGATGCGGCTCGAGGCCTTCGATGGGCTGTTGCGTGCCGACAAAGGCGCACGATCAAGGTCGTTCGAGCTGCTGGCAGCCAGCCTGTCGGCGCCGCAAATTGAGATGGCCCTCATGTCATTGCGGGCGAACCGCGACGAGGCAGCGGTAGCCGCCACGCTTCTCGCCCTCGCCAGTCACCTTGACGGCGCCGCTCGGGACAGCATGGAAGCACGGACACTTCCTATCCTCTCCCGCAGCGAAAACGTACATTTCTTGTGCTCGACGATCGCGGAGTTGAAAACTGTGACGCCGCGGATCGAGGCCCATGTCGCAGGATTTGAGCGTGGCGATTTCGGCGACGACCGGATAGAACAAGTCATCAATAAGGAGGTCATGCGGCTCCTGCCGCAGCCGGTTTTGTGCGACACGTTTGACCACATCTCCTCTCAAAATGTGCGAGACCCCTATTATTTTCGACCACGCGCATTGGCCGCGATCTTCCAGAATTTGGATGAGGCGGCATGCGGCGATCGCGCGAGCGTCGCCCTCGAGAAGGGCGACTACTGGACAAGGGTGCTGTTGAGCGGTGCTTTGGCAAGGCGTCTCTCAGGTCCGCAGCAAGCGACGGCGATCCGGACTGCCTTGGCGGCGCTCGCAGCAGCGCCGCTGCCAGACGGATGGCGAGAAGCAATCCTTGCCGTTGATGCACTTGCACATCTGATCGAGGCTTCATCAGCTTCAGACGTGCGCGCGCCGGTAGATGCTAAGATATCTCAATTTGTCGGGCAGCGGCCGATGCCCTGGGTGAGCATCCTCGCGCCGCTCATGGATCGAGTCTCCCCGGAGGATAGGCTGTCACTGTGGTCGGAAGTGGAGCATATGCTGCTGGAGGAGACAGAGCCGCCTAAGTGGCTCAGCCGCAGCGCCGAGATGTTGCCGCTCGCCCCTCCTGCAGAAAAGCGGCTGCTCCTGGCGAAAATCCGCAGCCTCCTCTTTGAGGAACCTGTCAGCGTGGAGGTTTTCATGTCCGTCGATGGGATCGTCGGCGATCTGCCGCCGGAGTATGAGCAGGCCGTCATGGACCGCTTTATATCGGATTGCGACAAGCAGCCGCGCGATCAGCTATGCAGAGTTGTCCGATCTATCACGCCGCTTTTGGCGCGGTTGGAAGGCCAAGCCGGCGTACAGAATGTTGCCGATGGCATAGAGGTTGCGCAGCGCTGCTTCCCGTAGCCGGCTCTGCCCGTCGTCCCAGCACGATTCCATGACGGGCGAGAACGCGGCCGAAAATATCAACGATATTGTCGCGTCGAGCCATCTCATAAGAACCGCTGCTGCACTCAGATCGCGTCCGTCTGATGCCTTGAGGTTAGTGCGGATCTTCTCGACGGTCGAACTGGTGAACGCGCTTGAGCAGGAAAGGCACAAGGGCGTTCCGGCCAATCGCCAATCGCCAATCGCCAACCGCCTGGCGCATTCTGGCCCACTGCTCAACTCGGGCCCTGCTGCCGACGGCCTACCGGAGATGCAAGCGTTTGAGAAGGCCTTCTCAAAGATCGGCGTTCGATTGCACAAGCTTCCGAAGCTGCACAGCAAGATAGTGGCGATTGACACGGATCTTCTTTGCATTGGCTCTTACAACTGGCTCAGCGCCGATCGACACCGCCAATACGCGCGCCACGAGACGTCGTTCGTTTATCGAGTTCCCGGCTGTCGGTGGCCTAAAGGCGGTCTCGACGTTGCACCACCATGGGAACCCAAAGGCCCATCAACAACCCTACTTTGCACAGAGGCTCTTTTGCACGGAAGCTACATTCACTCTGCGGGACACGTCGCCCCACCATTCAGAATTATTAGGTTAGTTACATATTAGGGGCTTACGCCACACCAGCGATCTGCATACTCAAAGTAATCGGAGTTTCAGTCATTTAGAGGTCTGATGAGCAGGTCGTAGGTTCGTATCCGTTCAAGGCATTAGATATCGCTAGTGTCCAACGGTCACCGCACCTTGCAATGAGACCGACGGCGATGTGCAAAAACGGTCTGCGTTCTTCTGCCCTTCAAAGCCGAGGTGAGTTGCGCCGGGTCTGCCATGGCATTAACATAACGCGGGATAAGCCGCCCAGAATGGTGTGCGCCTGGTAACGAGACGCATCCTGCGGACCGGGCTGTCGTGAACCGAGCCCATAGTCTCGGCCATCCGGCTTCCATCCCTTGCGTCTGACGGGCCGCTTCTGCGACCCGTTTGCTGAGCACGGCTCATTCTGAGCCCTGCGATCTTCTTCTGTCTGTTTGGGGGCTTGCAGCCCCGTCCTCCGTCAAGACCAAGCCCTTCGGGCAAAAGCATCCGGGCCGTGGCTCGGCGTTTGCCTGCGCCCGCACCACCCCGGACGCTTTTGGTCTGGACGGTTTCCCCCCTCTCTTCGCCAGAGGGGCAGATCGGTTGCATGCGCAACCCGATCAAAGGAAAAGGGACATGAAGAAGGATGTTTACGCCCAAGTGACGGATAAGATTATCGCCGATCTGGAAAGGGGCGAGCTGACCTGGCTGAAGCCTTGGAGTGCTGGCAATGTGGAGGGAAGGATCACCAAACCACTACGGCATAACGGACTGGCCTATAGCGGCATAAACGTTTTGATGCTGTGGGGCGCGGCCATCGAGGCTGGTTTTTGCTCGCCCTATTGGATGACTTTCAAGCAGGCCAATGAGCTTGGCGCGCATGTGCGCAAGGGCGAACGTGGCAATATGGTTGTTTACGCCAACACCATCACCAAGACCGAGGAACAGGACGACGGCGGCGAGGAAGAGCGGCACATTCCGTTCTTGAAAGCCTATACGGTTTTCAACGTTGAGCAAATCGAAGGGCTGCCCGAGCAATATTATGCGAAGCCCGAACCCGTGATTGATCCGGCCATGCGGATCGAACACGCCGAAGCGTTCTTTTCCTCGACCCGTGCCGATATTCGCCACGGCGGCAATCAGGCCTATTACAGTGGCGCGAGCGACCACGTGCAGATGCCCTGTTTCGAGAGCTTTCACGCGCCCGAGGCGTATTATGCGACGCTGGCGCATGAACTGACCCACTGGACAAAACACAAGAACCGCCTTGACCGGGAGCTTGGCCGGAAAAAGTGGGGTGATGAAGGTTATGCCCGCGAGGAACTGGTTGCCGAACTTGGCGCAGCATTTCTGTGCGCCGATCTGGAATTGACGCCCCAGCCTGGCACCGATCATGCCGCCTATATTCAGGGTTGGCTCAAAGTGCTGAAGGAAGACAAGCGTGCAGTCTTCAGCGCCGCCGCCCATGCACAGCGCGCCGCCGATTTCCTGCACGGTCTGCAAAACGTTGTGAAATCCAGGGAAGGAGCCGCCGCGTGAGCGGCGGTTCCCCTTGTTCCGGCGGGAAGAGTCGCGCCCGCCAGAGGCGGGCGCTGGATATAAAAGGTTTGAAGATGATCGAATATGATCAACTCTGTTGAGTATTCTGAGATATTGTCAAACTTGAAAATGGTTTGAGAATCGTTTAATATACTCAGTATGCCTGAGCAAATTGCTTCACATTTAAACCGACTTGAGAAAGACCTGCCCGAAGGTCTGGTCGTGGATGCCGCTTGGCTGGAAGCGCGCGGCATAGCCAGCAATCTGCGCGCCTACTACGTCAAGGCCGGCTGGCTGGAACAGCCGGTGCGCAGTGTCTATAGACGACCGCGCGGCACGCTGAGCTGGCAGCAAATCGTCATATCGCTTCAGACCCTGCTCTTGCGAGCGCCGCTCTATGTCGGTGGGCGCACGGCATTGGAGCTACAGGGCTTTGCGCATTACCTCTCGCATGAGACCAAGACAGTTCATCTCTACGGGCCGGAAAAGCCGCCGACATGGCTGGAAAAGCTGAACCTTCCCCAGCGCTTTGTCTATCACAACAGCGCGACCCTCTTCCGGAATGATCCGACCACGCAGGGGCTTGGCAGCCTTGCCTGGAATATCGCGGACGGAATAGGCCGCGATCTCAGCCGCTTTCAGGGCGGCAGTCTGACCTCGGTCGCATGGGGGCAGTGGGATTGGCCATTGACCCTTTCCCAGCCTGAGCGCGCCTTTCTCGAAATGCTCGATGAATTGCCGCGCCATGAGAGTTTCCATCAGGCCGACATGATCATGCAAAGTGCCGCGAATTTCAGCCCGAGACGGCTGCAGAAACTGCTGGTGGACTGTGACAGCGTCAAGGTGAAACGCCTGTTCTTCCTCTTCGCGGATCGTCACCGTCATGCGTGGCTCAAGCGTCTGGACAAAACGGCGATCGATCTGGGCAAGGGCAAACGCATGCTTGTCCCAGGCGGCAGGCTCGATCCGGTCTATCTGATCACCGTGCCGGAGGACCTTGATGCCGTTTCGTGACCAGTACCACGCCCAGGTTCGGCTGCTCATGCGCCTTCTTCCCATCGTGGCGCGCGAAGCCTGTTTCGCGCTCAAGGGCGGAACGGCGATCAACCTATTTGTACGCAACCTGCCGCGCCTTTCAGTCGATATCGATCTTATGTATCTGCCGGTGCATGACCGGCCGGAGGCTTTTGCCGGGATCGATGCTGCCATGAAGCGCATCAAGGCCGCAGCACTGGCGGAGCTGCCTGGTTCGCGCGTCACCGAAAACATTCACGATGGTGCGATCCTGCGCCTTCTCGTGATTGCGGAGGGCACGCAGGTGAAGATCGAAGTCTCGCCCGTATTGCGCGGCGTGGTCCATGAGCCCTCCACCATTCCGGTCACCGAAGCGGTCGAAGAGGCGTTCGGCTTTGCGGAAACCAGCGTCGTTTCCTTTGAAGACCTGTTTGCCGGCAAGCTGGTTGCAGCGCTGGACCGGCAGCATCCGCGTGACCTCTTCGATGTGCGAGGCCTGCTTGCCCATGAAGGGCTGAGTGATGATTTGCGCGAAGCGTTCATCGTCTATCTACTCAGTCACAACCGCCCCATGGGCGAGGTGCTTTCCGGCCGCGTCAAAGACCTTTTGAGCGAATACAACAATGGCTTCGAAGGCATGACCGAGGACACTGTCGCGATCGATGAACTGGTCAAAACCCAGCATGAAATGATCGAGATGCTGATCGGCGGCATGCCGGATCATCACCGTGAATTTCTGATCGGCTTCGAGCGCGGTGAACCGGACTGGTCCTTGCTGAAGATTGGTCACGTGGCAGAGCTTCCGGCCATCCGCTGGCGGCAGTACAATCTCGACAAACTCAAGCCGGACCAACGTTCAGCCCTGGTCGAATTGCTGCGAACTTCCCTTGGACGGCGCGCATAGAAACTCCCGCTCCCTCGGCTTTGAACACCGGAAAGCAGCGATATTGGGAGCGTCAACTGAGTAGGGGAAGGACTGCAAGATAAAGCGAGCCGGGGTTCGCCCGAGCAGCGCTCGTAAGTGATTGTCTGCACATTGTTTTCCAGTCGGAAAACGGGAAAGCATCGCAATCCGCGATGTGAGGTGGATTTTAGATCCGACTGATCTTCATTCTGATCCGCGGGGATGACGGGCACCGGCCGCGAGGTGCGCTACGCCGTTCTACGCGCTCCCAAGTCTTTTTACGCCGGCCTGCGATGACGGCCAAATGCCTCTTGTCAGGCCGGGGATAGGCGCCAATCCTGCCGATATGGCAGACCGTGACGACGACAGCTTCCGCATCAAACCAGGCCGCTCGAAGAGCCGGGGCAGCCGTGCGAGCCTGCACTCGAAACCGTTCATCACCCAAGTGAAGATCGCCGTGCGCAAGGCCGGCGGAAACCCGGACCGAATTGGCGGGGAGTCCGGGCAGGGGAGTGGACGCTTTAACGCCCGCGGCCGTGGTGCGAAACTCGCGCCATTGTTTCCGAAAGACGGTGGAGGATGGACGCGCGATGGCAGCGGCACGCGGTTCCGCTCGCGGCGTGTCGTCGTCAAGGCGCGGGTGGTCAAGCTTGCCCCGCAACGGGGACAATCGCGTGGTTCCAAATTCCGGGCGACGGCGGCTAAGGCGGTTGATGCTCATCT
>JAIXTO010000095.1 GCA_027483885.1 Rhizobiaceae bacterium | reverse complement strand
GATCGCCGGCTTCACGAAGGCCGATGAAGGCAGCGTGCGCTTCAAGGGCCAGGATATTACAGGGCTTGCGCCGCATCGCATCTGTGCGCTCGGCATGATCCGCACCTTCCAGATCGTTCAGCCTTTTGCCGGCCTGACGGTGCAGGAAAACATCGCGGTGGGCGCCTACCTGCATCACCACAATCGTCATGAAGCCATGTCGGTTGCCCGCGACATCGGAAAGCGGCTTGGCATGGGAGCCATGCTTGATCGACCTGCATCCTCCTTGACCATCGCAGGCCGCAAACGGCTGGAGCTTGCCCGGGCGCTTGCGACGGGCGCCAAGCTTCTGCTGCTGGATGAGGTGATGGCGGGGCTCATTCCGTCTGAAATTACCGAAATCGTCGGGATCATTCGCCAGATCCGCGACGAGGGCCATACCTTCCTGATGATCGAACACGTGATGCAGGCGGTCATGAGCCTGGCGGAAACAGCCTATGTTTTGAACCAGGGCAGGATGATCGCCCACGGGCCGCCGCGTGAGCTGGTGCGGGACCCTTCAGTGGTGGAAGCCTATCTCGGCCATGGCGCGGCCCAGCGTCTACAGGAGGCAAGCCATGCTTGAGATATCCGGAATCAAGGCGGGTTATGGCTCGATGGCGGTGCTTCAGGGCATCGACATGCGGGTCGAGGCCGGCGAAATCGTCGCGCTGCTCGGCTCGAACGGCGTCGGCAAGACGACGCTCAACAACGTCATCTCCGGCTTCATTCGCCCAAGCTCCGGCAGCGTGTCCTTCAAGGGCGTGCCGCTGGCCGACAAGAAGCCACGTGACATCGTGGCGCTCGGCATTGCGCATGTGCCGGAAGGGCGCAAAATATTTCCCAACCTCTCCGTTGCCGAAAACCTGAGGCTTGGCGCTTTTCGGCGTGCATCGGCAAACATGAAGCGCAACTTCGAGCATATCTGCACGATCTTTCCGCGCCTCAAGGAGAGGCTCGACCAGTTGGCGGGCACCCTGTCGGGCGGCGAGCAGCAGATGCTGGCGATCGGCCGCGGCATGATGTCCGAGCCTGAGCTGATCATCCTGGATGAGCCGTCGCTCGGCCTGTCGCCGCTGATGGTCGAGGAGATGTTCGGGCTGATTACCAGGATCAATGCGGAAGGCGTGGCGGTGCTGCTGGTGGAGCAGAACGTCATGCAATCGCTGACCGTCGCCAAGCGCGCCTATGTCATCGAGCAGGGCCGCTTCGTGATGCAGGGGGAGGCGGCAGGATTGCTCGCCGATCCACAACTGCGTCAGGCCTATCTCGGAATGTGAACAGCGCTTCGGCCTCGACTTTCAGGCCGGAGCCTCAAGATTATACGGAAAAACGGAGAATACGATGTCTCTCACCCGGACCCAACGCCTGCGACAGGCTCTCGCAGGCGAACGCGCCCTCATGGCTCCAGGCGTGGTGGATGCCATGTATGCACGCCTCGTTGCAGAAGCTGGCTTTGAGGCCATGTACATGACCGGTGCCGGCACCTCGGCCACCCGTCTCGGTTATCCCGATGTGGGGCTGCTGACGATGACGGAGATGGTCGACAACGCCACCCGCATCGCCGACGCCTCGGACCTGCCGCTGATCGCCGATGCCGATAACGGTTTTGGCGGTCCTCTCAATGTTCGCCGTGCCATCCAGCTTTATGAGCGTGGCGGCGTGGCGGCCGTGCATCTGGAAGACCAGGTTCTGCCCAAGCGTTGCGGCCATCTGGCCGGCAAGCAGCTGATCCCGGCAGAAGACATGGTCGCCAAGGTCAAGGCTGCGGTCGACGCCCGCATCGACCAGAATTTCGTGGTCATTGCCCGCACCGATGCGCTGGCGCTGCACGGGCGCAATGCCGCATTCGACCGCGCCGAGATGTATCGCGAGGCCGGTGCGGACGTGATCTTCATCGAAAGCCCAGGCCCCGACGATCTGCCGCATATCGCGCCGCGCTTTCCTGGCATTCCGTTGCTTTACAACATGGCGACCTCAGGCAAGACGCCGTTTCTGACCCGCTCGGAAATCGAGGCGCTGGGCTTCAAGCTGATCATCTATCCCAACTGGCTGCTGCTTTCGGCCTGCGAGGCGGCACGCAAGACGCTGGAAGTCTTGAAGACAGAGGAAACGATCGCGTCGATCGCGCCCAACGTCATGAACTTCAAGCAGTTCTTCGACATGGCGCGCATGTCGGAAATCCAGGAACTGGAAGCGCGTTATGGCACGCCGGAAGAAAACCGCACCACCTACTGAACGGTCTGCGAAGGAGGATGAACATGGCAGTCCTATCTGCGGAAGGCATTACCTTCGACTTTGAGGTGCCGGTGGTCGTTGTCGGCGCCGGTGCCTGTGGTCTTGTTGCCGCACTTGCAGCGCGTGATGAGGGGCAGGAGGTTCTGGTCCTCGAACGGGACGAGACCCCCAGTGGCTCGACGTCTCTCTCTGCCGGCCTGATCCCGGCACCCTGTACGAAGCTCCAGAGGCAGGCGGGCATAGACGACAGCCCGGAACTGTTTGCGCAGGATCTTGTCGCCAAGACGCATGACCATACGCCCTATGATCAGGCGCTGGCCGCGGCCAAGGCGGCTGGGCCGATGATCGATTGGCTGATGGAGACGCATCAGGTCGAATTCGAACTGGTGACCGGCTTTCTTTACCCCGGCCATTCGCGGTTGCGCATGCATGGGCCAAAGAGCCGCACCGGTGCCGATCTGGAGCAGAATCTGCTGTCGGCCGTGTCAAATGCAGGCATCGACCTGATCACCGGTGCCTCCGTGGAGGATCTCTATGTGGATGCCGCGGGCCTTGTCGCGGGCGTGCGGTTTCGCAGGCCTGACGGCGCGCAGGAAATGCTCGGCTGCAAGGCGCTGGTTCTTGCCTGCTGCGGCTTTGCCGGCGATGTGGACATGGTACGGCAATACATTCCCGAAATCGCCGATGCGGAATGCTGCGGCCATCTGTCCAACACGGGCGATGCCATGAAATGGGGTGCGGCACTCGGGGCTGGCCTTGCCGATATGGGCGCCTATCAGGGTCACGGTTCCGTCGCCCATCCGCATGGCTTGCCCCTGACATGGGCGGTCATCACCAAGGGCGGGATCCTGTTGAACCTTGAAGGCCGGCGGTTCTCCAACGAGATGCGCGGCTATTCGGAGCATGCGGCGGAAGTGGCGGCTCAACCCGGCCATGTCGCCTGGGACATTTACGGGTCTCCTGGCGAAGAGGCGGCCATGGGTTTCCATGATTACCGCGAGCTGCGCAAGCTGGGTGTGGTCAAGACGGCAAACAGCGTGGATGAGCTGGCAGCTGTCACAGGCCTGCCGCTGGACGCGGTTCGCCACGAATTGCAGGCCCTGCAGGACGCGGCACGCACAGGTGAGCCCGATCGCTTCGGCCGGCGCTTCACCGAGGATGAGGTGCTGAAGCCGCCCTATCATGCGGTGAAGGTGAACGGCGCCCTGTTCCACACGCAGGGCGGTCTGGTGATTGATACGCAGGCCAGGGTCTTGCGGCATGATGGCACCCCGCTGCCGAACCTGATGGCTGGTGGCGGCGCGGCGCGCGGTCTCTCGGGTCATTCCAATTACGGTTACCTGTCCGGCAACGGCCTTTTGAGCGCCACGGCCTTCGGTCGGCTGGCCGGCATCAGCGCGGCGCGCGTAGCCACGGCGGACACCTGAAATGTCTGCAAAGACGAGAAGCTTGAACGGGAGAAGCTGCGAATGAAGAAGGTTATGGTCATCGTGCCATTCCCGATGGGCGAGGAGGATCTCGCCCGCCGGCAAGCACAGTTGCGTGCCGTCGATCTGGGGCCGGGCATCGCGTTTCACTATCGCCCGGTGCGCGTCGGCCCAAAGAACTACTCGAGCCAGCACGACATGGCGCTGGCCGATTTCTCGATCCTTGATGCCGGCCTCGACGCTGAAAAGGAAGGTTTCGATGCCGTCTGCATCGACACCATGTCGGACAGCGGCATGTCCATGCTGCGGTCAGTCCTTACCATTCCGGTCATCGCGCCCGGCCGTCACTCCATGCTGTTGGCCCAGATGCTGGGCGACAAGTTCTCCATCCTGATGATGTGGGATCGCTGGAAGATGCTCTACACAAAAACGCTCGGCGAACTGGGCATGGAGCACAAATGTGCCTCCATGCGTTCCATCGGCGTGACGCCGGACAACAAGAGCCTGCTTTCCGGCAAGGAGGATCAGGTATTCCCGCTGCTTCTGGATGCGGCGCGTCACTGCGTCGAGCAGGATGGAGCGCAGGTTTTGATCCTTGGCTCTACCACGATGCACGAGGCGCATGCATGGCTTTCCGAGCGTATCGACGTTCCCGTCATCAATCCCGGGCCGCTGACTTACAAGCTGGCATCCATCGCGCTTGATCTGAAGCTGACGCACAGCAAGGCGACATGGCCTGCGCCGCTTGCCCCCAAGCATGACATGATCCGGGCGATCGGCGCGGCAGGCGCGCAGTTTCTGGAGGGCAAGGCATGACGCGCATTCTCGTTATCGTTCCTTTTGCGTTGGACGAAGAAGGCGTGCGCAATCGCGAGGCGCAGTCCCACCATGTGCCGCTGCCCGCTCAATGGCAGCTGACCTATCGTCCCGTCACCTGCGGGCCGACGTCATTCATGTCTCCGCATGACTGGGGATTGATGGATCTGGCGATCTTCGAGGCCGGATGCAATGCGCAGGCGGAAGGTTTTGACGCAGTTTGCATCGACACCATGTCGGACAGCGGCATGGTGATGCTGCGCTCCGTGCTCTCCATTCCTGTGATCGGTGCGGGCAAGGCCTCCATGCTGTACGCGCTGACGCTCGGGGGCAAGTTCTCCGTGCTGGCCCAATGGGAACCGGCACTTGCGCGGTACCGCAAGGCGATCCGTGAATACGGATTTGAGCGGCAATGCGCGTCGGTGCGCAGCTTCGACCAGCCGCCGGACTTTGCAAACCTGCTGGATGGCAAGGAAGACCAAGTGTTTCCGCGCATGCGGGACGTGGCGATGCGGTGCATCGAGGAAGATGGGGCGGAGGTGATTTGTCTCGGTTCCACGACCATGCATCAGGCCGGCGAATATCTGGCGGCGAACCTACCGGTTCCGGTCGTCAATCCCGGGCCGCTCACCTACAAGCTGGTGGAGACGTTCCTGGCGCTCGGCCTTAAACATGGCCGCGATATCTATCCCGCGCCTGTCGAGCCGCGTCTCGATATGCTGCATGCCATGATGAAAGCGGGTGCCACCGCAGAACGCAAAAGCAAGGCGTGAGTGGGATGGCGCGTGCGCCCGGGAGCATTCTTCATAGGTTTGACTGAGGTTAAACGGCGGCTCATCCTTGCGTGATCTCCGGGCGCCCATTCCTTCAGCTCCCGAGCGAGAAGTCCTTGCCGTCTTCTCGCTTCAGCGAGACGCGATATTCGTAACGATCGGCACAATAGAAAATTTCCGCGACGTAAAACGGCTTCAGCTCGGCATTGAAGAAAACCCGGTTGACCAGCATCAGCGGTGCGCCAATGGGAATTTCGAGGTGCTTGGCGGCATAATCGTCGGCAAGGGTCGCAGTCAGCGTCTGTTCGACCTGCTCGACGGTCGCTCCAGCCTGCTGCACAAGATCGATCATGTTCGTTTTCGCCAGATCCTGGCGTTTCAATGTCTGGCCAATCTCCGGGAGAAGATAGGCGATGGACAGAGAATAGGGGCGCTTGTCCAGCGAGCGGACGCGCACGGCGCGTACCAGCGGCGCCGTTGGAGGCACACCCATCTGGGCGCAGATCCGTGGCGGTGCCTCTGCAAGTTCAAGACTGACAACCTTGAGCCGCGTGCTCTGTCCAACCGCGTTCAGATAGCTGAACAGGCCGTTGATGTTTGAGACGACTGCGCGGTTAAGCTGGTTTTCCTTGCTGCGATCATTGACAAAGGTGCCACGCCCGCGCGTGCGCGTCACAAGCCCTTCCGCCGTCAGCATTTCCATGGCCTTGCGAATGGTGATCCGGCTGACCGAGAAACTCTCGGAAAGCTCCGCTTCACTGGGAACCGGCACATCGCTGGGATAGTAGCCCTTGATGATGCGTTCGCGCATCACGGCATAGATGCGATGGTAAAGCGGTGTTGGCGAAAATGTGCCAGACATTCAGATCGTCGTCCCGAGTAGCCATGCGGTGAGCGGGCGAATAACAAATCCGCTCGTTGCAAAGAAGATGATCACGACCGTCTCCTGATCGCTGCTGATGCCGGTCATTTAGCCTTCCGCCGTTTGCTCAAGTTACAGCGGCAACAGTCTCATAGCTTTGTCTTCAGGGTCAATCTAAAGATTATAAGGTTATGTCTTTTATGCCTTTTGGCACGACGGGTGCCACGGAAAAGGGCAATGGCCGCCGACACCGGATAGAGGCGAAAACGTCTGAAGGCACCTGCCTGCAGGTTTCGGACGCATGTTTGCAGGCGCGGCTTCATCCGGTCAGAACGCCGCCGTCGCTTTCGCCCTCGATCAGCGTCATCGGCCAGAGCTGGCGCCTCACCGCATCGGGATAATGCTGCGCAAAGGCCGGCATGGTGGCGAGCAGGCTTTCGGCCATGGCAATGCCCAGTTCGCGCAGCGCCGGTTTGAAGCAGGTGAGGCGGGGCGTCAGGAACTGCGCGAGCGGGCTGTACTGTCCAATCACCGCCACATCCCGGCCGGGTTTCAGGCCAGCCTCCTCCAGTCCGCGGTAAAACCCGATCACCGTTGCCTCGTTGACCAGCACCATGGCCGAAGGGCGGTCGGCGCTTTCGATCAAGGACCGCGCCAACTGGTAACCGCCCGTCTCGTTCGGGCTCGAGCGGAACACATGCGCGTGATCGAGAACCAGACCGTGGTGTTTCAGACGGGCGCGGCAGCGATCTTCGAAAATCGGCCCGAGATTGATATCGCCATGCGGTCGGCTGATAGCGATTTTCCGGTGCCCGCGCGCCACCAGTCGATCGATGGCGGTATCGGCCATGCCTTCGAAATCGAGGTCGTACCAGGGCTGGCCGACGTCGCTCTGGCTTCGGCCAAGCGTGATGAAGGGAATTTTCGCCTTTGAGAGCGTGCCGAAGCGATGGTCCTTGATGCGGGTTGCCGACAGCATGATACCATCGGCAAAACCCCGTGCCACGATGCGCTTCATATAGGCATCCGGATCTTCCTCCGATGAGCAGAGGAGGGCGACAAGATCGAGCTTGTGGCGCGCAAGAACCGTCTGCACGCCGTCAAACACGGTCATGAAGAAGGCATCACCCTGTCCGGTGATTTCATGGCCGGTCTGCATCATGAAGCCGATAATGCCGGTGGCGCCCTTGCGCAGCGACCGGCCGGCCTGGTTTGCCACATAACCGAGGGCTTCGGCTGCTTCCAGCACGCGCCGGCGCGTTTCCTCGTTCACATCAGGCTTGCCATTCAGCGCCCGCGAAACCGTCCCGATGGAAATGTCGAGATGGTCAGCAAGCTGGCGGATGCCTTTCATGAACGGTGATCTCCCGGTTCCGTGATCGTTTACGAAAAATCTATTGACACAGGACACGGCCTGTTACTAGGATCGTAAACGTTTACGGAGTGTTGCGAAAGAGGAGTTTCGCAACAACCGCCGGGAGGATTGCAGTGACATATAATGCCGTTTTATGCGGGTGCGGAGCCATGGCCAAAGGCTGGCTTCGGGCGCTTGACGCAACGCCGGAGCTGAAGGACGCGGTGCGTCTCGTAGGCCTCGTCGATCTCGACATCGGAACCGCCCGGGCGCTGGCCAAGGAATTCGGATTGCACGACGTTGCCATCGGCACCGACCTTGCTGCCATGCTGGCAGAAGTCCGTCCCGATATCCTGTTTGACGTGGTGGTGCCGGCAGCGCGAGCGGGCGTGGTGGAAACCGGCCTTTCGCACGGATGCCATGTGCTGAGCGAAAAGCCGCTCGCCGCCTCCATGGACGAGGCAAAACATCTGATCGCGCTTGCCGAAAAGGCCGGAAAAATTCACGCCGTGGTGCAGAACCGCCGTTTCATTTCCGGTATCCGGCGGCTACGCCGCGCCGTGGAAGAGGGGCTGATCGGTGAACTGACCGCCATTCATTGCGATTTCTTTCTCGGACCCCATTTCGGCGGCTTTCGCGAAGCGATGCAGAATGTGCTTTTGCTCGATATGGCGATCCACACCTTCGATGCGGCCCGCTTCGTCTCCGGCAAAGTGCCGCTTTCGGTCTATTGTGTTGAGACAAATCCATCCGGCTCCTGGTATGCGCATGGCGCGGCGGCAAGCGCCATCTTCCGTCTTTCGGGCGATGCCTTGTTTACCTATCGCGGCTCCTGGTGCGCGGAAGGCCGCCGCACCAGCTGGGAAAGCGCCTGGCGGCTTGTGGGCTCGAAGGGTATGCTGACCTGGGACGGCGAAGACACGTTTGAGGCAACCATTGCCGGCAGCGAGCCGGGCCTTCTTTCAGGTTTTGCCACGGTTACCGTGCCGGACGTGCCGAGCGAAGCGCAGGCCCACGGCCATGCCAGCGTGCTTGCCGATTTTCTCACTGCCATCCGCGATGGGCGCGCGCCGGAAACTGCAAGCGCCGACAATATCAAGAGCCTCGCCATGGTGTTTGGCGCCATCGAAAGCGCCCGCACCGGCTTGCCCGTCCAATTCTAACGCTTAACGATAGGGAACCGATCCCCATGACCAATCCCGCCCAGTCCATCCGCATCGGCACCATGATCAGTGCCAGCGCCGGCAAGGCCGCCACCCGCATCGCAGATATCGCGGATATGGGGTTTGAAAGCTTTCAGCCGTTTTTCTGGCAGACCACCAACGGCCAGGATCTGGCCGAGCTTGGCAAGCGCTGCGTCGACGCCATCGGCGAGCGCGACATCACCATGACGACCATCGGCATGTTCGGCAACCCGCTCGAGGAAACCGACATCGACCGGGATACGCTGCAGGGCTGGAAGGATTGCATCGACAATGCCCATCATTTCGGCGCCACCTGCGTCGCCGGTTTTACCGGGCGCGTGCGCGGCAAGCCGCTGACCGACAGCCTTTCCCGCTACCGCGAAATCTGGAGCGAACTTGGCCGCCGCGCGGCTGACAAGGGCGTGAAGATCGCGTTTGAGAACTGCGCCATGGATGGCAACTGGCAGAGCGGCGACTGGAACATCGCGCACAATCCCGATGCCTGGGAGCTGATCTTCAATGAAACGCCGGATGACAATATCGGGCTGGAATGGGAGCCCTGCCACCAGATGGTCTATCTCATCGATCCGCTGCCGCAGATCCGCAAATGGTCGAAGAAGATCTTCCACGTGCATGGCAAGGATGCGACGGTGCGCTGGGATGTGGTGCGCGAGCACGGCATCTTCGGCAAGTACCCCTTCGTCTTCATGCGCACGCCGGGCTTTGGCGACAGCAACTGGACAGACATCATCAGCGAATTGCGGCTGGGCGGCTATACGGGCTCCATCGACATCGAGGGCTGGCATGATCCGG
>JAIXTO010000060.1 GCA_027483885.1 Rhizobiaceae bacterium | reverse complement strand
CTCGATGTCATCGAACCCGCGGCCGCCCTCGACGAGGTGGAGGTTGCGTCCTGAAAAAGGCCCGGGCGGTTTGCCCGGTACTGGACCCGGTAAAGGGCCCGTTAAGGGAAATCCGGCGGTCACAAGCCGGCACCCGTGAATGCATAAACCCAGACCCAAAAAATCAGAGGAGAATGACCATGTCCCGTTTTCTGCGCCTTACCACGGCGCTTGCCTTCACCGCGCTGACAGCGCTGCCAGCTGCCGCCGTCGAGTTGAAGATCGGCCTGCAGGATGATGCCGACGTGCTGGATCCGGCGCAGTCGCGCACCTTCGTTGGCCGCATCGTCTATACCGCCATGTGCGACAAGCTGGTGGACGTGTCGCCGGACCTGAAGATCGTGCCGCAGCTTGCGACCGAATGGGCCTGGTCGGAAGGCGGCAAGGTTTTGACCATGAAGCTGCGCGACGGGGTTAAATTCCACGACGAGACAGTCATGGATGCGGCAGCCGTTGTTGCCACCATCGAGCGCAACCTGACGCTGCCGGAATCGCGCCGCAAGAGCGAGCTGTCGTCGGTTGAAAAGGTTGAGGCCACGGGCCCACTTGAGGTCAAGTTCACGCTGAAGAAGCCTGACGTGACGCTTCTCGCCCAGCTCTCCGACCGCGCTGGCATGATCGTTTCGCCAAAGGCTGCCAAGGAACTCGGCGCCAATTTCGGCTCCAAGCCGGTCTGCGCCGGCCCGTTCAAGTTCGTCGAGCGCGTCCAGCAGGACCGCATCGTCCTCGAAAAGTTCGCCGACTACTGGAACAAGGACAATGTCTTCATCGACAAGGTCACCTACCTGCCGATCCCGGATTCGACCGTGCGCCTTGCCAACCTGCAATCGGGTGACCTCGATTTCATGGAGCGCGTAGCCCCCACGGATGCGGCTGCCATCAAGTCTGACAGCAAGCTGACCTATACCGATGTCGTCAACATCGGCTACATGGCGCTTTACGCCAACATTGCCAACGGCCCGCGTGCCGACAACCCGTTCGGCAAGGACAAGCGCCTGCGCCAGGCCTTTTCGCTGGCCATCGACCGTGATGCGCTGAACCAGATCGTGTATGAAGGCACAGCCGTTGGCGGCAACCAGCCGTTCCCGCCGAACAGCCCGTGGTTCAACAAGGCCATTCCGGTGCCGGCGCGCGATGTGGACAAGGCAAAGGCGCTCATCAAGGAAGCCGGTTTCGACCGCGTGCCCGTGGAGATGCAGATCCCCAACAACCCGGTGGCCCAGCAGATGATGCAGGTGGTGCAGTCGATGGTGGCGGAAGCCGGTTTTGACGTGCAGTTGAAATCCACCGAATTTGCCACGCTTCTCGATGAACAGACCCGCGGCAATTACCAGCTGTCGCGTTCCGACTGGTCGGGTCGCGTTGATCCCGATGGCAATATCCACCAGTTCATCACCTGCAAGGGCGGTATCAACGATACCAAATATTGCAATCCCAAGGTGGACGAACTGCTGAACGAGGCGCGCGCCTCCACCGATGAAGCCGTGCGTAAGGAAAAGTATGATGCGGCCAGCGTCATCCTCAACGACGACATGCCGATCATCTATCTCGGCCACCAGTCGTGGATCTGGGCGATGAAAAAGTCGGTGACCGGCTTCACCGCTTCGCCGGATGGCATGATCCGCCTCGTCGGCATGAAGAAGGGCTGATCGCCTTTCGACAATCACAGGGAAGGCGCAAAAAGCCTTCCGGGCGTCGCGGAGTTCAGCCTGCGGCGCCCTCCATCCCACCCTGTCCCCGTGAAGGATGGCCTTGATGCCTGTCTATATCGGAAAACGTCTGCTGGTCGCGATCCCGACTTTGCTGATCATCTCCATCTTCGTGTTTTCGCTGCAGAAGCTTCTGCCAGGCGATCCCATTCTTGCCATGGCCGGCGAGGAGCGCGATCCGGCGGTGCTGGAACTGCTGCGTGAAAAATACCGCCTGAACGACCCGATCCCCGTGCAATATGTCACCTGGATCGGCGGCGTGTTGCAAGGTGATCTCGGCATTTCGCTGCGCACCAATCAGCCGGTGACGGAACTGATTGCGCAGAAACTGCCGGTCACCATCCAGCTTGCGATCATGTCGATGATCTTTGCTTTTGTGATCGGCGTGCCGATGGGCATTCTGGCGGCGGTAAAGAAGAACACGGTGCTGGATTACGTCGCAAGCCTTGTGGCGCTGTCTGGCCTGTCGGTGCCGAATTTCTGGCTCGGCATCATGTTGATCCTTCTCGTTTCGGTCAATCTCGGCTGGCTGCCGGCCTCGGGCTTCGAATCGATCTTCGTCGATCCGGTGCGCTCGCTGCAGACGATGATCATGCCGTCGTTCGTGCTGGGCACCGCACTTGCCGCCACCCTGATGCGCCATACGCGCTCGGCCATGCTGGGCGTGCTCTCGGCCGATTATATCCGCACGGCGCGTGCCAAGGGTTTGTCGCCGCGGGAGGTCATTCTTAGCCACAGCTTTCGCAATGCGCTTCTGCCTGTCATCACGCTGACGGCACTGCTGTTTGGCGAACTGCTGGCGGGCGCCGTGCTGACCGAGCAGATCTTTACCATTCCAGGTTTTGGCAAGCTGATCGTCGATGCCGTATTCAACCGCGATTACGCGGTGGTGCAGGGGGTCGTGATGTGTACCGCCGTCGGCTTCATCCTGATGAACCTCATTGCCGATATTCTCTATGTTCTCCTCAATCCGCGTCTGAGGGCAAGCCTATGACCATGATCGAACAGGCGCCGCTATCAGGCAAACGCGAGGAAAGCCGGGCGTGGAAGAAGCTGAAAGCCAGCCGCAGTGCGCTGGCCGGCCTCGTCATCATCCTGTTTTTTGTGATCCTTGCCGCCGCTGCCCCCGTCCTGCCCATTCCTGATCCGGTGGCGACAAGCTGGTCTGCCATCCGCAAGGCGCCGTCTGCCGCCCATTGGCTCGGCACCGACGATCTCGGCCGCGACATTCTCTCGCGCATGATCTGGGGCGCGCAGGCCTCGCTGATGGCGGGCGTGTTTTCCGTGGCGATTGCCGTCGGTATCGGCGTGCCCTTCGGCATTCTCGCCGGTTATTTCGGCGGCTGGGTGGATCTCGTCATCTCTCGCGTCACCGAAGCGCTTCTCGCCATGCCCTTCCTCATCATGGCGATTGCGCTTGCCGCTTTCCTCGGGCCAAGTCTCACCAATGCGATGATCGCCATCGGGCTTTCCGCCATGCCGATCTTTGTGCGCCTGACGCGCGGTCAGGTGCTGTCGGTGAAGCAGGAGGAATATGTCGAGGGCGCCCGCTCGGTCGGCCTCGGGCACATGGATATCATGGTGCGCTACATCCTGCCGAACGTGACGGCACCGATCATCGTGCAGGCTACGCTCACCATCGCCACGGCCATCATCGCCGAAGCGAGCCTCTCCTTCCTCGGCCTTGGCCAGCAGCCGCCGGCCGCCAGCTGGGGCTCCATGCTGAACGTGGCGAAGAACTTTCTCTCCCAGGCACCGTGGATGGCCATGTGGCCGGGTGCCGCGATCTTCCTCGTGGTGATCGGCTTCAACCTTCTAGGCGATGGTCTGCGCGATGCGCTGGACCCGCGCGAACACTGAGTGCAAAGGCAAACGACATGACTGATTTTACCACTCGGCCTGAAATCCTCGGCACGTTCGGTGTCGTCACCTCCACCCACTGGATCGCCTCCGCCGTCGGCATGAGCATTCTGGAAAAGGGCGGCAATGCGTTTGATGCGGCCGTTGCCACCGGCTTCGTGCTGCAGATCGTCGAGCCGCATCTCTGCGGCCCCGGCGGCGATATGCCGGCGATCATCTATTCGAAGAAGACCGACAAGGTGGAGGTGATCTGCGCGCAGGGACCGGCTCCCGCCGGCGCCACCATCGAGCATTACACCTCGGAAGGCTTGAAACTCATCCCCGGCGACGGGTTGCTCTCCACCGTCATTCCCGGCGCCTTCGATGGCTGGATGCTGATGTTGCGCGATTACGGCAACATGTCCGTGCGCGAGGTGCTGGAGCCTGCGATCTATTACGCCGAACATGGCCATCCGGTGCTGCCGCGCGTATCCGCCACCATCAAGGGGCTGGCGGATTTCTTTGCCAAGGAATGGCCGACCTCGCATGAGACCTGGCTTCCCGGCGGTTCCGCACCCGAGCCGCATTCGAACTTCAAGAACCCGGTTCTTGCCGAGACCTGGAAACGCATCATTGCCGAGTCGGAAGCCAGATCCGGCCGCGAACAACAGGTCGAGGCCGCCCGCGATGCCTTCTATCGCGGTTTCGTCGCTGAAAGCATCGACACCTACCTGAAGACCGCCGAAGTGATGGATGCGAGCGGCATCCGCCACAAGGGCGTGCTGACCGCCGACGACATGGCGAACTGGAGCGCCACCATCGAGGCGCCGCAGACGTTTGATTATCACGACTGGACGGTGGCAAAGACCCCTGCCTGGGGGCAGGGGCCGGTGCTTCTGCAATCGCTTGCTCTGCTGAAGGGTTTTGATCTCGCGGCCATGGACCCGACCGGCCCGGATTTCGTCCACCATGTGGTGGAAGCGATGAAGCTCGCTTATGCCGACCGCGAGGTTTATTACGGCGACCCTGAATTCAGTCAGATCCCGACCGACACGCTACTCTCGGACGGTTACAACAACGAGCGCCGCAAGCTGATGGGAGCGGAAGCCTCGATGGAACTGCGCCCGGGGACGGTGCCCGGTTACGAGCACCAGCGCGATGCGACCATGGCCATGCTGGCGGAATTTTCCGGCAAGGGCGCGGTCTATGAACCCACCATGTCGCATCTCACCGAAAAGAAGGGCGATACCGTCCATATCGACGTCATCGACCGTTGGGGCAACATGGTCTCGACCACGCCGTCGGGCGGCTGGCTGCAATCGTCGCCCATCGTGCCGGGTCTCGGCTTTGCGCTGAATTCCCGCGCCCAGATGTTCTGGCTGAAGGATGGCCTGCCGACGTCGCTCGCGCCGGGCAAACGCCCGCGCACGACGCTGACGCCGTCGCTTGCGCTGCACCAGGGCCGCCCAACGCTGGCGTTCGGAACGCCCGGCGGTGACCAGCAGGACCAGTGGCAGCTGCCCTTCTTCCTGCGTTATGTCCATCACGGCAAGAACCTGCAGGCCTCCATCGATGCGCCGCTGTTCCACACCACGCATTTCCCCGGCTCGTTTTATCCGCGCACATCCGAGCCCGGCCATATCATGGTGGAAGCAGGCTTTGGCGAGGCGACCATTGCAGACCTTCGCCGCCGCGGCCATCAGGTGACCGTTGCCGACAACTGGACGGTGGGACGCCTGACGGCGGCGCGCCGGGATGCGGACGGCTTGTTGCGGGCCGCGGCCACGCCGCGCCTGATGCAAGCCTATGCCGTGGGGCGCTGAACCATGACCTGGTCCATTGTTGCACGCGATCCTGAAACCGGCCATCTCGGCATTGCTGTTGCCAGCCGCTTCTTTGCCGTCGGCTCTGCCGTTCCCTATATGCGCGGCGGCATCGGTGCCGTCGCCACGCAAGCCTTTGTGAGCCCGCTCTACGGAACGGATGGGCTTGCGATGCTCGGGCAAGGCAAAAGCCCGCAAGAGATCATCGACACGCTGACGGCGCGCGACGACGGCGCCCAGCAGCGGCAGTTGCATCTCATCGATGCAACCGGACGAAACGCCGCCTTCACCGGCGCCAAATGCATCGACTGGGCCGGCCATATTATCGAGGACAATGTGTCGGTTGCCGGCAATATGCTGGCGGGACCGCAGGTGATCGAAAAGACGCTTGCCGCCTATAAGGATCTGGCCAGCGCACCGTTTGCCGAGCGGTTGCTCGGCGCCATGGAGGCGGGCGAAGCGGCCGGCGGTGACAAGCGCGGCAAGCAGTCGGCAGCGCTGACCATCTACCGCGATCAGGATTATGCCTGGCTCAGCCTCCGCGCCGACGACCATCCCGATCCGCTCGAAGAACTCTGGCGGCTCTATAATGTGGCGCAGGAGCGCTACATCCACGTGGCCGAGACCATGCCGACGCGGGACAATCCGCACGGCCTGATCGACCGAAGCGAAATCGACCGCAAGATCGCAAGCCTCGAGGCCGACCGCATCGCAAGCGGCCGCGAGAGCGCATCCTTTGCCACGCCATGGAACCCGTCATGACCGCAGAACCGATCCTTTCCGTGCGCAATCTCACCACCGCCTTCCGTGCCGATGGCGGCTGGAAACCGGTGGTGAGAAACGTGTCCTTCGACGTCTCTGCCGGGGAGACGCTCGCCATCGTCGGCGAATCCGGTTCCGGCAAGAGCGTTACCTCGCTGTCGATCATGCGGCTTCTGGCGGAAGGGTCTAGCCGCATCGAGGGGGAGGTGATCCTCAACGGCCGCAACCTGCTGGCGCTCTCGGAAAAGGAGATGCGGGCCGTGCGCGGCAACGAGGTCTCGATGATCTTTCAGGAGCCGATGACCTCGCTCAACCCGATCTTCACCATCGGCCGGCAGATTTCCGAGGTGCTGACGCGCCACAAGGGCATGAACAATGCACAGGCGCGGGCGGAAACCATTCGCATGCTGGAGCGGGTGCGTATTCCCAACGCCAACACCCGTTTCGACGAATATCCGCACCAGTTTTCCGGCGGCATGCGCCAGCGCGTGATGATTGCCATGGCGCTTGCCTCGCGTCCGAAACTGCTGATCGCCGACGAACCGACAACGGCGCTCGACGTGACCATCCAGGGCCAGATCCTCGATCTCATCAAGGAGTTGCAGGATGAGGAAGGCATGGCCGTGCTGTTCATCACGCACGACATGGGCGTGGTGGCGGAAATCGCCGACCGCACCGTGGTGATGTTCCGTGGCGACGCGGTGGAAACCGGCCCGACCTCCGAGATCTTTTATCACGGCGAGCATCCTTATACCCGCGCGCTTCTCTCGGCAGTGCCGAAACTCGGTTCGATGGAAGGCCGCACGGCACCCTTGCGGTTCCCGGTGGTCGATACGAAGACCGGGATTTCGGTGGCGCCTGTCGAAAGCAAGGGAACCGTTTCCACCCAGCAGCCGATCCTCGAAGTGAAGAACCTCGTGACGCGGTTTCCGGTGCGCTCAGGCCTGTTCAGCCGTCAGACGGGTGCGATCCATGCGGTCGAAAACGTCTCCTTCGATCTGCGTCAGGGCGAAACGCTGTCGCTGGTGGGGGAATCCGGCTGCGGAAAATCCACCACCGGCCGCTCGATCATGCGGCTGATCGAGCCGACCTCAGGCGAGATCCAGCTGGATGGTTATAACGTGCGCGGTCTCGGCTCGCTGGAACTGCAGCGGATGCGCAAGAGCATCCAGATGATCTTTCAGGACCCGTTCTCCAGCCTCAATCCGCGCATGAGCGTGGGGCAGGCGATTGCTGAACCTTTTCTGAAACATCGCCTCGGCAACCGGGCAGAGGCGCGCGAAAAGGCGGCCTACCTGCTCGATCGCGTCGGCCTCTCCGGCGATATCATGGGGCGTTTTCCGCACGAGTTCTCCGGTGGCCAGCGCCAGCGCATCGCGATCGCGCGCTGCCTGACGCTCAACCCCGAGGTGCTGGTGCTGGACGAAGCGGTGTCGGCGCTGGACGTCTCGGTGCAGGCCCAGGTGCTGAACCT
>JAIXTO010000250.1 GCA_027483885.1 Rhizobiaceae bacterium | reverse complement strand
GACATTCCCTTCCACCACATCAAGGTGACGAAGGAAAACAAGCCAGAGGCGGAAGCCCGGCTGATGGATGTGGTGGAGCAGACCGGCACGCAGCTGATCGTGTTTTCGCGCTACATGCAGGTTCTGTCGGAAAAAAAAAAAAAAAAAATGTCTGGCCGCATCATCAACATCCACCACTCCTTCCTGCCGAGCTTCAAGGGCGCCAATCCCTACAAGCAGGCCTATGAGCGCGGCGTAAAGCTGATTGGCGCGACGGCCCATTACGTCACGGCCGATCTCGACGAAGGCCCGATCATCGAGCAGGACACGGTGCGCGTAACGCATGCGCAGTCGCCCGACGATTACGTCTCAATGGGTCGCGATGTGGAAGCGCAGGTTCTGGCCCGCGCTGTCCACGCCCATATCCACCACCGCACCTTCATCAACGGCAACCGCACCATCGTTTTCCCGCCAAGCCCGGGAAGCTATGCCTCGGAGCGGATGGGGTGAGCGGGGGACGGCGGCCAATCAGACGACCGCCAGAACCTTTCCCGTGTCGTATTGCCTGACATAATCCACCCGGTCGCCGTTCCAGTGATAGCTGTAATGGCGCCCTTGCGTGGGGATCGGGATGACATTCGGCCAGAATAGACCGATGCATTGCCCTTCTGGCCAGCGAATGCTCTGCCATAACAGGCCATCGCTGCCAGCTGCCCGGCGCAGCCTCCCCTCGACCTGTGATGCGGCATAATCATCGGGGTCCAAAACATCGGGAACGGCGTTCACATCATCAAGCACATGGGAAATGCTGCCGTTCAGGACGCGAAAATCAGATGTCCAGCCGGGCGCTTCGCGTGTTGCGGCCATAAAGCGGGCGTGGTGGTGAATGGTTTCGGCCAGCGCCACCTCTTCCCGATTGCCGGCATAATAGATACCGTAGCTGCCATCGGTAAAGCGGCCGGGCCGAAGCGGTGAGCAATGCACGAAGGGTGCCATCAGCAGGCTTGCCCCCGGCCCTGCAACCCGGCGGTGTGCCGGCACCTTTCCAAGATCGCCGACTTCCATGCGGATGCGCGGATTTGTTCTCGCTTCCACGGCCGCCAGAAGATCCCAGTCGCGCGGATCGGCGATATCTTCAAATAGGTCGATGGGCGGATGGATGGAGCGGATGATACGAAAGGTCTGCGGCCAATCGACCAGGCGCGCAACGGCACGTGCCTGCGTCATGCGCCGCGTTCCGCATCAAGCCAGCCACGCAGGGCCGCAAGATCTTCCAGTTCGCCACGCAGCATCAGGTCGAGCGCGCTGCCCCCCCCGAAGGCATCATTGCTGTGCCTGATCCAAGTATAGCCACGCGCCGGATCCTTGAACAGATAGCGCAGGCCCTTGTGAATGCCCATCAGATGCGCCATGCGCATCCGCAGATCGCGGTCCATGCGGCCGATATCGCCCTCTTTCCAGCGCGCCCAGGTTCGCGATGACAGGCCGCCGAGCAGGGTCGAGGCCTGCGCATCGGAAAGGCCCCAGGCCTTGAAAAGGTTGACCGTGGTACGTGCCAGTGCAAGAGCCTCCGCATCGGTAATGACGGTTGCCTCTTCCTGTGAGGTTGAACGTTCGAGGATCTGGAACTGCATGGATGCACCTCTCTCTGGCATAAATGTAATCACAATCTGCCAAATGGCAAGTCATGCATCGTGCCTTTGCGCCATCCCGCCGCCGACTATCCCCTCCCTTCCAATAAAAAAAGCCGCGAACTCCTGGCGGAATTCGCGGCTCGAGCTGGTCGCAATGCTTGGGAGGATCAACGACGCTGGTTGTAGACGTCCACGCAGACGGCGCCGAGCAGAACGAGGCCCTTGATGACCTGCTGGTAATCGATGCCGATGCCGAGAATGGACATGCCGTTGTTCATGACACCCATCAGGAAGGCGCCGATGACGGCACCCGTGACCTTGCCAACGCCGCCGTATGCCGAGGCGCCGCCGATGAAGCAGGCCGCGATGACATCAAGCTCGAAGCCGGAGCCGGCCTTCGGGGTGGCGCTGTTGAGACGAGCGGCAACCACGAGGCCACCGAGCGCTGCCAGAACGCCCATGTTGACGAAGGTGAAAAAGGTCAGCCGCGCCGTCTTGATGCCGGACAGTTCAGCTGCGCGAATGTTGCCGCCGACGGCATAGATCTGGCGACCGATGATCGTGCGGTTGGTGAAGAAGCCATAACCGGCAATCAGAATGGCCATGATGATCAGCACGTTGGGCATGCCGCGATGCGAGGCGATCAGGTAAGCGAGGTAGCTGATGGCCGCGAGAACGACGATGTTCTTCCCGACGAAGAAGCCGAAGGGCTCGCTCTCGACGCCGTGCGACTGGCGACGGGCGCGGCTGCGGATGTTCTGCCAGACGAGCAGGAGGGCGAGCGCCACGCCAAGGATCAGCGAGGTGATGTAGAGCCCGCCTTCGGACGCGAAGAAGTCCGGAATGAAGCCGGAAGAGAGCTTCTGGAACGTCGGGTCGAACGGGCCGATGGAGCGGCCGCTGAGGACCGCGATCATGAAGCCGCGGAAGACAAGCATGCCGGCCAGCGTCACGATGAAGGACGGTATCTTGAAATAGGCGACGAAATAACCCTGCACGGCACCGATGACACCGCCGATGATGAGGCAGATGATGCTCGCCGTGACGAAGTCAAAATTGTACTGCACCATCATCATCGCCGCCACCGCGCCGACAAAGCCGGCCACCGAGCCGACCGACAGGTCGATATGGCCGGTGACGATGATCATCAGCATGCCGAGCGCCATGATGACGATATAGCTGTTCTGCAGGATGATGTTCGTGAGGTTCAGCGGCTTCAGGAGAATACCGCCGGTGGCGACCTGGAAGAACAGGACGATCACCACGAGCGACAGCAGCATGCCGTAGTCGCGCAGGTTGTCTTTCAGGAAGGCGGCGGTGGACTGCCGGACGGGGGCTGTGGTCTCGGGCGTGCTCATTCTTCTCTCCCCTTGCGGCGCATGATGGCGCGCATGATGTTCTCCTGGGTGGCGCCTTCGCCGGCGACTTCGCCGACAAATTCGCCCTCATGCATGACCATGATGCGATCGCAGATGCCGATCAGCTCGGGCATTTCAGAGGAGATCACCACGACCGCTTTTCCAGCGTCCGCGAGTTCGTTGATGATGGAATAGATTTCATACTTGGCGCCGACATCGATGCCGCGGGTCGGCTCGTCGAGGATCAGCAGATCCGGATTGGTAAACAGCCATTTCGACAGGACAACCTTCTGCTGGTTGCCGCCCGAGAGCTTTCCCGTTTCCTGATAGACATTGTGGCTGCGGATGCGCATGCGGGCGCGAAATTCCTGCGCCACCTTCATCTCGGAAATATCGTCGATGACAGTGCGGCGCGAGACGCCCGGCAGATTGGCAAGCGAGATGTTCTTGCGAATGTCTTCGCCAAGGATGAGGCCAAGATGCTTGCGGTCTTCCGTCACATAGGCAAGGCCCGCGTCGATGGCACGGTTGACGTTCGACACGTCCACTTCCTTGCCATGCATGCGCACGGTGCCGGTAATGTTGCGGCCCCAAGAGCGGCCGAAGACGCTCATGGCAAATTCCGTGCGACCGGCGCCCATCAGGCCGGAGATGCCGACGACTTCGCCTGCACGCACCGAGATGGAGACGTTCTTGACGACCCGACGCCCGGCATGCTGCGGATGATCGACGCACCAGTTCTCGACTTCGAAGATGAGCTTACCGATCTTCGGCTCGCGCTTGGGGTAGCGGCTTTCCAGATCGCGGTCGACCATCTTGCGGATGATTTCGTCTTCCTCGATGACGCCAGCGTGGCAATCCATCGTATCGACGGTGCGTCCGTCGCGCAGCACCGTGATGCGGTCGGCGACTTCGGAGATTTCGTTCAGCTTGTGGCTGATGAGGATCGAGGTGATGCCCTGGTTGCGAAACTCCTTGAGGAGTTCCAGAAGGGCGGCACTATCGGTTTCATTCAGCGAGGCTGTGGGCTCATCGAGGATGAGCAGGCGCACGTCCTTCGACAGCGCCTTGGCGATTTCCACCAGCTGCTGCTTGCCGACGCCGAGATTGGTGATCAGCTGGTCGGGCATTTCTCGCGACAGGCCGACCTTGGCCAAAAGCGCCTTTGTGCGCTCATGCACGGCGGAACGATCGATGACACCGAAACGCGACGGCGCATTGGCGAGAAAGATGTTCTCGGCAATCGACATCAGCGGGATCAGCGCCAGTTCCTGGTGAATGATGATGATGCCGAGGGCTTCGGTATCGTTGATGTTGCGGAAGTTGCGTTCCACGCCATCATAAAGGATGGATCCTTCATAGGATCCATGCGGATAGACACCCGACAGAACCTTCATGAGGGTCGACTTGCCGGCGCCATTTTCGCCGACCAGCGCGTGGATTTCGCCCTCGCGCACGGTAAAACTGACGTCTGACAGCGCCTTGACCGCACCGAAGGACTTGGAGATGCCGCGCATTTCCAGAATCGGGGTGCGTTCGGCCGCAGGGACGGGATCGAGCATGCCATCTTCTCCGATGGGGAACGGAAGAGTGCGGCGGCTTGTGGCCGCCGCACCGGTTCAGACTTACTTGAGCTGGGCTTCGGTGTAGTAACCGGAACCGATCAGGACTTCTTTCCAGTTGGTCTTGTCGACGGCAACCGGCTTCAGCAGGTAGGACGGAACGACCTTCTTGCCGTTGTCGTAGGTCTTGGTGTCGTTCACGGTCGGCTCCTTGCCGGTCATGACGGCGTCAACCATGTCGACGGTAACCTTGGCCAGTTCGCGCGTATCCTTGAAGATCGTCGAATACTGTTCGCCGGCAATGATCGACTTGACGGACGGCACTTCAGCGTCCTGACCCGAAACGAACGGCATAGCCTGGCCGCCGGAACCGTAGCCGACGCCCTTCAGCGACGACAGGATGCCGATGGAGATACCGTCATAAGGCGACAGAACAGCGTTCAGCTTCTTGTCGTTGTAGTAGGCAGACAGGATGGCGTCCATACGAGCCTGGGCGGTTGCACCGTCCCAACGCAGCGTGGAAACCTTGTCCATGCCAACCTGGCCGGAACCGACGACGAGGGTGCCCTTGTCGATGAGCGGCTGCAGCACGCTCATGGCACCGTTGTAGAAGAAGAAGGCGTTGTTGTCGTCCGGCGAACCGCCGAACAGTTCGATGTTGAACGGGCCCTTCTCGGTGTCGGCCTTCAGGGCCTTGACGAGCGTGGTGGCCTGGAGAACGCCAACCTGGAAGTTGTCGAAGGTCGCGTAGTAGCTGACATTCGGCGTGTCGCGGATCAGGCGGTCATAGGCGATGACCTGGATCTTCTGGTCGGCAGCCTGCTGCAGAACGTCCGACAGGGTGGTGCCGTCGATAGCCGCGATGACCAGAACCTTGGCGCCCTTGGTGATCATGTTCTCGATCTGGGAGAGCTGGTTCGGAATGTCGTCTTCTGCGTACTGCAGGTCGACGGTGTAGCCGCGGTCCTTCAGAACCTTGACCATGTTGTCGCCGTCGGCGATCCAGCGGGCCGAGGACTTGGTCGGCATGGCCACGCCAACGGTGCCCTTGTCGGCAGCGCCGGCCGGAGCCGCGATAGCCATGGCTGCAAACATGGCAGCCGTGGTGAGGTACTTCATCAGTTTCATAAGTTACTCCTCCTGAACGACGGGTCTCCCTTCGAGCCCGTCTTAGCCCCCGTGGGCGACGCGTGCCGCCCACTCGTTATTCAAAAAGCTTTTCCGCAGTCCCGCCCGGCGGGGTGCCGGATGGTGCCTTGGGGCGCGCGGGTTAAGACCACGATTGCCCGCCGGCACCAAAGAGAACTGCTGCAAGGGATGTGGCCGCACGATGTCGGCCTCCTTGCATGAGGAACAGCGCTTCCTCAGTGGTTGTCGCGCGGAATACCTTCCGTCTGCGCGATCCGCTGATACTTGACGGCGGGTTCGAGAACCGCGCCGGTTTCCATCTGACCGACGATACCGCGCTGGATTTCCTGCCACGGTGTCTGGTGCTTGGGATATTTGTAGCCGCCTGCGGCCTGAAGTTCGGCGTGACGCGCAGCCAGTTCTTCGGCCGAGATCATGATGTCCGCCTTGCCCTGGCCAACGTCGATGCGCACACGGTCACCGGTCTTCAGGATGGCAAGGCCACCGCCGGCGGCCGCTTCCGGCGAAGCGTTGAGGATCGACGGGCTGCCCGACGTGCCCGACTGGCGGCCGTCACCGATGCAGGGAAGCGAGGTGATGCCGCGGTTGAGCAGGTAGTTCGGCGCGCGCATGTTAACGACTTCGGCGGCACCCGGATAACCGATGGGGCCTGCGCCGCGCATGAACAGAACCGTATTCTCGTCGATTTCCAGCGACGGATCGTCGATGCGGTGATGGTAATCTTCCGGACCGTCGAACACCACGGCGCGGCCTTCGAAGGCTTCCAGATCGTTCGGGTTCGACAGGTAACGGTCGCGGAACTCCTTGGAGATCACGCTCGTCTTCATGATGGCCGACGAGAAGAGGTTGCCGCGCAGCACGCGGAAGCCGGCATGGGCCTTCAGCGGCTGGTCGTACGGACGGATGACCTTTTCGTCTTCGATGACGGCGCCGCGGCAGTTGTCGCCGATGGTCTTGCCGTTCACCGTCATGGCGTCCTCATGGATGAGGCCCTTGGTCATCAGCTGGTTGACGACGGCAGGCACGCCGCCTGCATGGTAATAATCCTCGCCGAGATATTCGCCAGCCGGCTGCAGGTTGACGAGCAGCGGGATTTCTTCGCCATAGGTCTGCCAGTCATCGACGGTCAGCTCAATGCCGAGATGGCGGGCAAGGCCGTTCAGGTGGATCGGCGCATTGGTGGAGCCGCCGATGGCCGAGTTGACGCGGATGGCGTTGATGAAGGCTTCCTTCGTCATGATGTCGGAAGGCTTCAGGTCTTCGCGAACCATGTCGACGATGCGAAGGCCGGTGAGGTAGGAAATTTCCTGGCGGTCGCGATAAGGTGCGGGAATGGCGGCCGAGCCCGGAAGCTGCATGCCGAGTGCTTCGGCAAGCGAGTTCATCGTGGTCGCCGTGCCCATCGTGTTGCAATAACCGGTGGACGGCGCAGACGAGGCAACCAGCTTGACGAAGCCGGCGTAATCGATTTCGCCCTTGGCCAGAAGCTCGCGTGCCTTCCAGACGATGGTGCCCGAACCGGTGCGTTCGCCGCGGAACCAGCCGTTCAGCATCGGACCGACGGACAGAGCGATGGCCGGAATGTTGACGGTGGCCGCCGCCATAAGACAGGCCGGCGTGGTCTTGTCGCAGCCGATGGTGAGCACGACGCCATCGAGCGGATAACCGTAGAGCACTTCCACGAGGCCGAGATAGGCAAGGTTACGGTCAAGGCCCGCCGTCGGGCGCTTGCCGGTTTCCTGGATCGGATGCACCGGAAACTCGATCGCGATGCCGCCGGCTTCGCGAATGCCTTCGCGCAGGCGGTTTGCCAGTTCCAGGTGGTGGCGGTTGCACGGCGACAGGTCCGAGCCCGTCTGCGCGATGCCGATGATCGGGCGGTCCGACTGAAGCTCGGCCTGGCTGAGGCCGAAGTTCATGTAGCGCTCCAGATACAGCGCCGTCATGTCGGCATTGTCGGGATTGTCGAACCAGGCGCGCGAGCGGAGCTTGCGGTTTTCACCGGCCTTGGCGACAGCGGTGGCGATCGGGTTGTCCGAATTGCTCATGATCTTCTTCTTCTGCGAAAGGCGTTAAAAGGTGCGGCCGGCCTTGCGGTCAGTCTTCGAAAGCATCCACCACATGGCGGCGGCCCAGCATGAAGGCATCGGCCACATGGACGAGAGGCGAGAAATCCGTGTCCGACTGGCCTGTTGTTACCAGAGTAACGAAATGCCTGTAAAGATTGCGGTACTCGCGGTCCTCCTCGACAATCTGCGCCTCGCCGTCAACAAACAGGCGGCTGCCGCCGTGCGTCAGCACAACCGGGCCCTCTTCCGTCTCGACGCGGATATCCCAGGTCTGCGGGCCGGTCTGGCGCCAGTCAAACTCTGCCGTCAGCGCAAGGCCGCTTGCCGACTGGAAGGTGAGGTTTGCCGCAATCGGAGCGGCGCGGTTTGCCGGGAAGGACAGGTCGGAGGCTTCCAGGTGGAAGGGTTCCGGCATGATGCGGGTGACGATGGAGAGCGCATTGATGCCCGGATCGAACACGCCAAGGCCGCCCGGCTCCCAGATCCAGTCCTGGCCGGGATGCCAGTGGCGCACGTCTTCTTTCCACTCTACGTGGAGGGAGCGCAGCGTACGCTCGGCAAGCAGCTTGCGGGCCGGCTCCACGGCGGCGGCTTCGCGGGAATGCCATGTGGCGTAAAGTGTGACGCCCTGCTTCTTGGCCAGTTCGTCCAGCGCAAAAACTTCGGCAATCGTGGCGCCCGGCGGCTTTTCCAGCATCACATGCTTGCCGGCGAGAAGGGCGGCGCGCGCCTGCGCAAAACGCCCCTGCGGCGGGGTGCAGAGCGAGATAGCGTCCACCTCGACGCCAGACGCCAGAAGCGCCTCGATGTCGGCAAAACAGTGGATGTTTTCCAGCTTGGCATTGCGGCTGGCAACGGCCACCAGATCAATTCCGTCGGTCGCCTCGATGGCACCGAGGTGCTGGTCGCGGGCGATCTTTCCAAGGCCGACAATGGCAAGGCGGATGGAGGACATTTTCACCACCCTTAAAGCTTGGCGATGCTGACGGGCGCGTCAGCAGCGACTGCGAGACGGTTGACAAGCGTCAACTTGAAGGGAGCCGCCGAAATCTCGAACTGATCACCGGGCTCTGTCTTGATGCCCTCGGAGAAGGAGAGCGTCGCCGTGCCGAAGAAATGCACGTGAAGATCGCCCGGACGGCGGAACAGGTCGTACTTGAAGTTATGGTGCTCGAGGTTGGCGATCGTGTGCGACATGTTGGCTTCGCCAGACAGGAACGGCTTTTCGAAGATCACTTCGCCATTGCGGCGCACCAGCGAGGTGCCTTCGACATGATCCGGCAGGTCGCCGACCAGAAGTTCGGGGCCGAGTGCTGCTTCGCGCAGCTTGGAATGGGCAAGCCAGAGGTAATTGCCCTTTTCCGTCACGTGGTCGGAAAATTCGTTGGCAAGGCAGAAGCCGAGGCGGAAGGGCATGCCGTCAGGGCCGATCAGATAGATGCCGGCGAGTTCCGGTTCTTCGCCACCGTCCAGCGCGAAGGCCGGAGAGACGAGATCGTCGCCGGTTGCCTTCAGCTGCGAGCCGTCGCCCTTGTAGAACCATTCCGGCTGAACGCCCGCCTCGCCGCCTTTCGGCTTTCCGCCTTCGACGCCCATCAGGAACATGCGCATCGAATCGGTCGGCTTTTCCTCGGACTGGGCAGCCTTGTGCATCTTGTCGCGGCCATCGGCGGAACCAAGATGGGTGAGGCCTGTGCCGGCCACGATGAAATGGGCGGGGTCTGAATGGGTGATCGGCAGGCCAAGACGCTTTTCAGTGGCGGCAGCTTCCAGATCCACCACGGCGCCCTTTTCCAGTCCGGCAAGGGCTTCGGCAAAGGTCTGGCCGGCGGCTATGGCCTTCTGGGCCAGTTCATAGGTCGATGATACGCCTTCGACGATCCGGGCATCGCCCTCGCCATCCCAAGCGACAACGCGCAACTGCCCACCGACGGTGACCTGCAAAAGTCTCAACATGTTCTTACGCACCCATTCAACGCGTGCGGCACGGCAGACCTGCCATGCCCTCCTCCCGCGTCGGGCGACGCGGCTGTGTGATTAATATGACTATTTAACCGCAATGCCTGTTGTCAAGCAGCCAACTGCGGTTTCCCTGCGCTGCACAACAACAATGCACTGCAATAATTTCGAGCGGACTGCACGAATTATATCGTTGTAATTGCCAGGGGTGTCACATTTTTTTGCGTTACCGTTAAAATTGCACTTTTCAAAAGTAATATAATATGATCAGTTCGCCTCGTTCATAACTGCATCATCTCTGGGAGGAACTAGATGAGACAGGTACTTGCGACGATCGCCGTCGCCTTCACTCTTTCTTTGGCATCGAGCGTTTCGGCGCAATCTTTGACGGTCGGCTTCTCGCAGATCGGGTCGGAATCCGGCTGGCGCGCCGCTGAGACGACGGTGACCAAGCAGGAAGCGGAAAAGCGTGGCATCACACTGAAATTCGCCGATGCACAGCAGAAGCAGGAAAACCAGATCAAGGCCGTGCGCGGCTTTATCGCTCAGGGCGTCGATGCCATCCTGATCGCGCCGGTTGTGGCCACCGGCTGGGATGCTGTGTTGAAGGAAGCTAAGGAAGAAAAGATCCCGGTCATTCTGCTCGACCGCCAGATCGATGCGCCCGACAGCCTTTATCTCACCGCCGTCACGTCCGACCAGGTGCATGAAGGCAAGGTTGCCGGCGACTGGCTGGTAAAGGATGTCGGGGCTAAGGACTGCAAGGTGGTCGAGCTTCAGGGCACCACCGGTTCCTCGCCCGCCATCAACCGCAAGAAGGGCTTTGAAGAGGCCATCGCTTCGCACGCCAATATCAAGATCGTGCGCTCGCAGACGGGCGATTTCACCCGTACCAAGGGCAAGGAAGTGATGGAAAGCTTCATCAAGGCCGAAGGCGGCGGCAAGGGCATCTGTGCTGTCTACGCCCATAACGACGACATGGCCGTCGGCGCCATCCAGGCGATCAAGGAAGCCGGCCTGAAGCCGGGTACAGATATCAAGGTTGTCTCCATCGACGCCGTTCCGGATATCTTCAAGGCCATGGCCGCCGGCGAAGCCAATGCGACCGTGGAACTGACCCCCAACATGGCCGGCCCCGCTTTCGAGATCCTTGCAACCTATCTCAAGGACAAGAAGGAACCCAAGAAGTGGGTGCAGACCGAATCGAAGCTCTACACGGCCAAGGATGACCCGATGAAGGTCTATGAAGCCAAGAAGGGCCTCGGTTACTAAGCCGGAAAGCGGCGCGGTCCAGGGGCCGCGCCACAGGGAAAAGGCAAGGCCGTGCCGGATCAGGGCGGCCTTGCCGCACCCGGGCGAAGGAAGGCGCAACCGCTTGCGCCCCCGTCCGCCCTCTCCCGTAAAGCGTCCGGAACCCGTCTTTTCCGGAGCGCAAGCGTCGCGGAATGTCAGACATGTCCAGCCAGAGCCCCCTTCTCGAAGCCCGCAATATCGGCAAGAGCTTTCTTGGTATTGCAGCGCTCGATGGCGTTGATTTCACCCTCCAGCGCGGCGAAATCCATGCGCTGCTCGGCGAAAACGGTGCGGGAAAATCCACGCTTATCAAGATCCTGACCGGTGTTTACCGTCGCGACCGCGGCAGTATCCAGCTCGAAGGCTCGGAAATCCTGCCGGAAACGGTGGCTGATGCCCAGGCGCTCGGCATCGGCACCGTCTATCAGGAGGTGAACCTTCTCGAAAACCTCACGGTTGCCGAAAACCTCTATCTTGGCCGCCAGCCGCGCCGCTTCGGTCTTCTCGACCGCAAGGCGATGACGGCGGGGGCGAAAACGCTTCTGTCACGCTACGGTCTCGATATCGATGTGAACGCGCTCCTCTCCAGTTATTCGGTTGCGGTCCGCCAGATCGTGGCGATTGCACGCGCCGTCGATCTCTCCGGCAAGGTCCTGATCCTCGATGAACCGACGGCAAGCCTTGATGGTCATGAGGTGGAGATGCTGTTTACAGTTCTGCGCCAGTTGAAGGCCGAAGGGCTTGGCATCGTCATCATCACGCATTTTCTCGCACAGGTCTATGCGGTGGCCGACCGCGCAACCGTGCTGCGCAACGGGCGGCTCGTCGGCAGCCGCGTGCTGGAAGGCCTGCCGCGCATGGACTTGATTTCGATGATGCTCGGCCGCGAGCTTCTGGAAATCGAAAACGATCACGCCGCAGACCATGCCGTGACCACGCCTGCGGGCGATGCGCCGATCCGGTTCGAACAGTATGGACGGCGCGGCAGCGTGGCCCCGTTCGACCTTTCGATCCGCCCCGGCGAAGTGGTGGGCATTGCCGGTCTCCTGGGCTCCGGTCGCAGCGAGACCGCCTTCCTGATGTTCGGCATCGACCGGGCAGACAGCGGACAGGCGCTGATCGACGGGAAACCGGTGCAGCTTTCGTCGCCGCAGGCGGCGATTGCAAACGGCTTTGGCTTCTGTCCCGAAGAGCGCAAGACGGATGGCATTATCGGCGAGTTTTCCGTGGCGGAAAACATTGCCCTTGCGCTGCAGGCGCGCGACGGCTGGGCACGCCCCATGTCTGCAAAGAAGCAAAGAGCGCTTGCGCAGGAGTTCATCCGTTCGCTCGATATCCGCCCGCCGGATCCTGACCGTCCGATCAAGTTTCTGTCCGGCGGCAACCAGCAGAAGGCCATTCTTGCCCGCTGGCTGGTGACCGAACCGCGCCTGCTGATCCTCGACGAGCCGACGCGCGGCATCGACATCGGCGCGCATGCGGAAATCCTCAAGATGATCGAGAAACTGTGCCGCGAAGGCATGGCGCTGGTGGTGATCTCCTCCGAGCTTGAGGAACTGACCGCCGTTGCCCATCGCGTCATCGTTTTGTCCGACCGCGCCCATGTGGCGGAACTGAAGGGGGCGGACGTGACGGCCGACAACATCATGCGCGCCATTGCAACCCCTGCAACGACGGAGGCCGCGTGATGCAGACCACGCTGATATCAGGGGCAATCACCCGCAAACTGCGACGCCTTGCCCCGCAGCTTGCCGCCCTTTTTGCCATCCTTGCCCTGATTACCGCGATTTCTCCCGGCTTTTTGAGCGTCACCGTGCAGAACGGCAGGCTTTATGGCAGCCTGATCGACGTTCTGGTGCGCGCCGCCCCCGTGGCGCTGCTGACCATCGGCATGACGCTGGTGATTGCCACGCGCGGCATCGACCTGTCGATCGGCGCGGTCATTGCGATTTGCGGGGCGGTTGCGGCAAGCCTTGTGGCGGACGGTTATCCACTGGTCGCCGTTCTTGTCGCCGTGACCGCAGTCGGCCTTGTCTGCGGCCTGTGGAATGCCGTGCTGGTCGCCTTCCTCGATATCCAGCCGATCATTGCAACGCTGATCCTGATGGTGGCCGGGCGGGGGATTGCACAACTCATCACCGAAGGCGTCATCCTCACTTTCAACAATGACGATTTTGCCGTGATCGGGTCCGGCGCGCTCGGTGGCATTCCAGTGCCGGTGCTGCTGTGGCTTGCGGCAGGCCTGCTCGTCGGGCTTCTGGTTCGCCGCACGGCGCTTGGTTTTCTCATCGAGGCAACCGGCATCAACCGGCGGGCAGCCATGCTCGCCGGCGTCCAGGCGCGTTTCCTGCTGATTTTCGTTTATGCGGTGTCCGGCGTCATGGCAGCCCTTGCCGGCCTCATCATCACCGCCGATATTCGCGGCGCCGACGCCAACAATGCCGGCCTCTGGCTGGAACTCGATGCGATCCTCGCGGTCGTTATCGGCGGCACGTCGCTGAACGGCGGACGTTTTTCCATCACCGCCTCACTCATCGGCGCGCTCATCATCCAGTCGATCAATACCGGAATTCTCGTCTCCGGTTTTCCGCCGGAGTTCAACCTCATCATCAAGGCGAGCATCATCATCGTCGTGCTGACGCTGCAGTCGCCTGCACTCGGCTTTATCGCTGGCTTCTTCCGTCCCCCGGGTGCCGGCCAGCCGATCGGCACGGCATCCGGTGAACACCGCGCGGCTGACAAGGCCGGCACGACCCGCACCGATCGCACGGCCACGAGCCTTTCCACGGGAGAGCGCGCATCATGAAGAACGCCCGCAACCTGCCATTTCTGGCCACGCTCATCGTGTTTCTCGTGGCCTACGGGCTCTGCACGCTGCAGTTTCCCAACATGTTCTCGACGCGGGTGATCGCCAACCTCCTGTCCGACAACGCCTTTCTCGGCATCGTCGCCGTTGGCATGACCTTCGTTATCCTGTCGGGTGGCATCGATCTCTCCGTCGGCTCGGTCATTGCGTTCACCAGCGTGTTCGTGGCCGTGCTTGTCGGCTCGTTTGGTTTGCATCCGCTCACCGCCTTCGTGCTGGCGCTGGTGCTCTCCACGCTGTTTGGCGCGGGCATGGGGCTGATGATCCGCTACCTTTCGATCCCGCCGTTTGTCGTGACGCTTGCCGGCATGTTTCTGGCGCGCGGCGCCGCCTATCTCGTCTCCACCCAGTCGGTGCCGATCACGCATCCCTTCTTCGAGACCATCCAGGGGTTGTACCTGCGCCTGCCCGGCGGCGGGCGTCTGACGGCCATGGCCATGCTGATGCTGGTGGTGTTTGCCGTGGGCGCGCTGGTGGCCAGCCGCACGCGCTTTGGCGCCAATGTCTATGCCCTTGGTGGCAATGAACAATCCGCAGCGCTGATGGGCGTGCCGGTTGGCCGTACGATTATCGGCATTTATGCCCTTTCAGGCTTCCTGTCGGGCTTGTCAGGCATTGCCTACACGATCTACACGTCGTCAGGTTATTCGCTGGCAACCGTTGGCATCGAACTGGACGCGATTGCTGCCGTGGTGATTGGCGGCACGCTTTTAACCGGCGGCACCGGGCTTGTGGCGGGAACGCTGGTCGGCATCCTCATCCAGGGGCTGATCCAGACCTATATTGTGTTTGACGGCACCCTGTCGTCATGGTGGACCAAGATCGTGATCGGCATTCTGCTGTTTGCCTTTATTGCGTTGCAGCGTGCTATCATCTGGTATTCGAACAGGCGCCTTGCGGACGGCGCATCAAGGGGAGAACTTCGTGGGGCTGCTTGAGACGACGATCACCGGCAAGAAGCGCGGCAGCAGCCACGCGCATGTGGTGGCGGAACTGGGGAGCGCCATCGTATCCGGAGCTATTGCCGAGGGCGAAATTCTGCCCGGCGACGCGGATCTGTCGCTGCGGTTCGGGGTATCGCGTACCGTTTTGCGCGAGGCGATGAAGACGCTGGCCGCCAAGCGGCTGATCGAGCCGAAGGCCAAGGTCGGCACCCGTGTCCTGCCGCGTTCCAACTGGAATTTCTTCGATCCCGATGTTCTGGGCTGGCGCTGCGATGCGGGCATGGATCTCCTTTTCATCGAATATCTCGCCGAAATGCGCATGGCACTGGAGCCGGCAGCCGCCGCTGCTGCCGCAGAGCGCGCCACCAGCGACGATATCGTGGCGCTTTATGCGATCGCCGCCAGGTTTGACGATATCCATCACACGCCGGAAACGATTGCCAAGGTGGATCTGGAATTCCACCTCGCCATTGCCCGGATATCCGGCAATCCCTTCATGCGCTCGGCAAGCGCATTGATCGAGGCAGCCCTTGCGATCTCGTTTCGCCTCTCCTCGCCCGCCTCCTCGCCGGAAATGATTGACGAAGTCGCGACCAATCACCTGCGCATTGCCCACGCAATTGCCTCGCGCGATCCGGAAAAGGCAGTGGCTGCCATGCGCCACGTCATCGATGTCGGCCGCGGTCGCATCCAGAAATCGTTCGACGGCGAAAAAGCCGCTCTGGCCGACTGACACGGGTTTTCCGTCGCTTGGCACCTGCAAGTTTCCGCGATGCGCACGCTGCGGAACATTTGCCCCGTTTATCTCCGCCGATAGCATTTGTTTCACCTCCCACGCAGGCGGGTTGAAAACCGTCCGACGCCCGCACCGTTGCGCAGCGCACGGGCTTTGCACTGGCGCAGGCGCGGCGCGGGGGCGAAAATGATCTGCGGCTTTTTGGGGCGGGAGCGCAATGGGCCGGAACCATAAGGCGGTCCGGCCTGCCCTGGCAGGAGACCGGATGCCTGTTTCTACGGCTTCAGAACCACCTTGATGCAGCCATCCTTCTTGTCGCGGAATTTTCTGTACAGCTCCGGACCGTCCTCAAGGCTGCCGCGATGGGTGATGACGAAGGAGGGGTCGATCTGGCCTTCGACAATACGCTGCATGAGGTCCGGCAGGTAACGCTGCACCGGTGTCTGCGCCATGCGGAAGGTGAGGCCGCGGTTGATGGCAGAACCCATCGGCATCTTGTCGACGAAGCCGCCATAAACGCCGACCACCGAGACGGTGCCAAAGTTGCGGCAGCAATGGATCGCCTGGCGCAGCACATGCGGACGGTCCGTGCCCATGAAGGCTGCAACCTTGATGCGGTCCCAGCGGCTGTCCCAGCTGGCGGAGGCATCGGCTTCCGTGCCGACGGCATCGATGCAGGCATCGGCGCCGCGACCGCCGGTCAGTTCCATGATTTCCTCATAGATATCGTCTTCGAGGAAATCGAGTGTCTGGGCGCCGGAGGCCTGCGCCATGGCAAGGCGTTCCGGAACGGTATCGATGGCAATCACCCGTTCGGCGCCGAGCATGAAGGCGGATTTGATCGCCATCTGCCCGACAGGCCCGCAGCCCCAGATGGCAATCGTATCGCCTGGCTGGATGTTGCAGAATTCCGCGGCCATATAGCCGGTCGGAAAGATGTCGGAGAGGAACAGCACCTGTTCGTCGGAAAGCCCCTCCGGCACCTTGATCGGGTCGACATCAGCGTAAGGCACGCGCAGATATTCCGCCTGGCCGCCGGCATATCCGCCGAGCAGGTGTGAATAACCAAACAGGCCCGCCGGCGAATTGCCCCAGAGCTTTGACACCTTGTCGCGATCCGGATTGGAGCGCTCGCAGCCGGAAAAGAAGCCGCGCTTGCAGAAGAAGCACTCGCCGCAGGAAATGGTGAAGGGCACCACGACCCGGTCACCCACCTTCAACGCCTTGTTATCCCGGCCCACTTCCACGACTTCGCCCATGGTTTCATGGCCCATCACGTCGCACTTGTGCATTTCCGGCATCACGCCATCATAAAGATGCAGGTCCGAGCCGCAGATGGCGCAGGCCGTGACTTTGATGATGGCATCGCGGCCATCGAGGATCTTGGGATCGTCGACGCTCTCGCAGCGAATATCGTGTTTTCCATGCCAGGTGAGTGCTTTCACGGGGGCGGTCTCCTTGTTGATCTCAGGAGTGGCCGAACCTGTGGTGGCAGGGAATGTTCCGATAAAGCGGGCGATGGTTTTGCGGCGCACCGGGCAGAGTGCCGGCCGGATGGTTCATATCACAGAAAATGCAGGCCAAGTTCGCGCAGCTCGCGGCGTGCCACCCGGCATTCGCGGCGGCTGCCATCGGGAAACAGCAGGGTCAGGGTGTCTGGCACGGTCAGGGAGTTCTCCACGCTCACCCGCGCGCCGGTGTCTGAAATATCACGCATCAGGCCATTCATCGTGCTGCGCCCGGCATTAAAGGCAAGCCGAACTCCTTTCAGGACGCGCCGGCGTGGCGCGGGCATCTGGTCTTCCTGCATATGGGGTCCGTTCGGGGTCTGCATCGGCCATCTCTAGCGCCGATGATTGGTCATGGCGACATCGATAGGAAATGAGGCTTTACCGAAGCTTAATCGGCCATTGTGACCTGTTCCAGGCTGATGGACATACACGCGCAAACCCTTGCGATCGGCAGCTGCTGCCGCAGATGTGTCCGCGGACGACGTGTTGCAGGAAAATGAATTTCGCGTGGACATGCCCTCTCGCCATCCCCGGCCTTCCATCCTGGTGCTTGAAGGCGACATGCTTCTGGCCATGGCTGTGCCGCTCATGCCAAAGCCGTGGAACCCCGATGCACTGGACGACATGATTGCGCGGACCTTTACCCGGGAAACGGGAAAACTGCGCCGGGGCTGAGACCAGCGCCTGATGCTTCCGGCAAATTCAGCCGCCACCTTGTCGCAGCGACGCCTGAAGTGGCGGCATCCTTTCAGGTGGTCTTTTGCGCCCCGATCTCCTGCCAGGCCTCGTAAGCCGACAGCACCGTTTCCATCTGTGCCTTATGGCCGGCGATGAAGGCATCGCCGTAGATCGTTTCATCGGGATATTCGGTGATCAGCGTCATCGGCACCGTGTGGCGGTCATCAAGCGAAGACAGGCAGGGAAAGCCGTTGATGATGCGAAATCCGGTTTCGCCGGCGTGGATCTCGTAAAGCGCGATCTGCCGGTCGTTATAGGCGAGGAGGCCGGGGATTTTGCCGAGGTGCCGGGTGACGCGATCGATGAGCGCTTCGGCGTGAGCCTCGAAATTCGGGTGGTGGCGCATGATGAGAAAAAAACCCTTCGGCAGCGTCCACATGCCAAAGCCGCGCGGCACGTAACCTGAAAGCGGGCGCGTCCATTCGTGGCTTGGATAACCGTGAAGGTTGATGTGCAGCGCTGCGCCGCTCAGGTCCTGCGCCTTGAGGCGGATCTGCTTTTCATTGAGATGAGCGCCGGAATTTTCCGGCGTGCGATATTCCAGATCGTCACCCAGCGCCGTGTAGCGGGCGGCGTGGTGCATGTGGCGGGGATTATCCTGCCGGAGGCGCTGGTGGATGGCATAACCATCGGGATTTTCGAGCGGCGAGATGGTGAAATGCGCGCCCTCCCTTTGCTTCAGTGCGGAGGCTGCCCGCAATGCGCCGACAATGCCGGTTGTCTCGTTCGGGTGCTGGCCGCCGCTGATCATGACCGGCAGGTCCGAACCCCTGACATAACGGGCAGAGAGGCGGCGTCCGGAGCGGGCGTGGGCCTCGAAACCCTCGCCGCCGATGGCGGCGAGTTCGGCGGCAACCTGGCGGGCCGCAAGCGGCTCCTGCGCCGTGTCGATTGTCTGGTCGCCGCCATCGAGAAAGCCGGTCGAGAAGGTGCGGGTTGCGATACGCACCGAAGTCTCGCCTTCGCTTTTCACGATTTCCGGCACGACCTGGCCGGGCTTTAAACCGCGATCACCGAGCGGACGGCCTGATTTCTTCTGGAAATATTCGAGCAAGGAAAAATAGAAATCCTCGTGCAGCGCCTCGCGCAGGCTCATCACCTCGTCGCCGAGCGGCAGCGGTTCGTCTTCCGCGGGGTGGCTGACATGGATGTTCAGCTCTTCGAAATAGGGCTCTTCAGCTCCAAAGTCATGATCGGCCACGGCCCGTATGGCGGCTTCAAACAGCGCCTCGTAATCGGTTTCGAGCCGAATGCCGTCTTCGCCTTGCTGCAGCAGCCAGCCGGTGGGCGACAGGTTGGTTTCGCCGACGGCATCCTCATGCACGCGGTTCGGGGCGAAAACCCGATGGGTCTTTTCGCTGCCGACGCGACGAAGCGTCACGTCATAGAACAGCTTCCCATCAGGGCGCGGCAGAAAGGTGATCGCGGCGCTTCCCACCATGCCGGCCAGCGGATAGGCCTCCAGCCGGAAGCGGTTTTCCGGCGCGGCGGGATGGACGGGATAGCGGATCTCGATGGCCTCGACGCCCTCCAGATCCACCTCTTCGAGAAAGAAGTTGAGGAGCGGTTTATAGGCGCTGCGGATGCGGGCGGTGATGCCCTTTTGCTTGAGTACCTGTTCGGCGGCTTTGCGCGCCTTGCGGTCATCGAAGGTCCAGGCCTCGAATGTCTGTCCCGGCTTTGCCTCGGCCACCAGACGATCCAGCGTGCGCTCGAAGGATTTTGCAAAGATCTCGGTCATGGGATTACCTCGTGGTTCTGCCGGTCGGGTCGAGGCTGTCGCGCAGCCAGTCGCCGAGAAGGTTGAGGCCAAGCACCGTCAAGAGGATGCCGAGACCCGGAAAGACGCTGACCCACCAGGCGATCTGCAGGTAGGTGCGCCCGTCGGCCAGCATGCCGCCCCAGCTTGGAATGGTCGGATCGACGCCGAGGCCCAAAAAGGTCAGGCTGCTTTCGAGCAGGATATTGTTGGCGACATTCAGTGTCATCAGCACGATGACCGGGCCGATGAGGTTCGGCAGCAGGTGCTGGATGATGATGCGCCAGTCGGCCACGCCGATGGCACGCGCTGACAGGATGAACTCCCGCTCGCGCAGCGTCAGCACCGATCCGCGCACGAGGCGGGCATATTGCACCCATTGCGACACGATGAGCAGGATGATGGTGTTGGTCAGGCTGCCGCCAACGATGGCGATGAAAGTGATGGCAAGCAGGATGAACGGCATGGCGAGCTGGATATCGGCAAAGCGCATCACCACCATATCCCAGAAGCCGCGATAATACCCGGCGATCAGCCCCATCAGTACACCGAAGATCACGGCGCCGATGACGGAGGTGAAGCCGACGAGCAGCGAGATCTTGCCGCCGGCGACGACGCGGGCCAGCACATCGCGCCCCAGCGGATCGGTGCCGAAGGGGTGGGCAGCGCTTGCGAAAGGTTTTGCCAGCCGTGCCATCAGGTCAATCTTGTCCGCGCCGCCGGGAAATAGCACGTCGGAAAAGAGGACTGCCAGGCAGATGACGGTGGTGAGCGTGGCGCCAAGGATGAATTCGAGGCTTGCAAAACGCGAGCGGCGTGTGGTCGTGGTGGCCATGTCTATCACTCCGTCCGGATGCGCGGATCGACCAGCCCATAGGCGATATCGACCAGAAGATTGATGCCGACGATCATCAGCGACAAAACTGTGATGACGGCCTGCAGCACGGGATAATCGCGGGCCGACACGGCATCGAAGGCAAGCGTGCCCATGCCCGGCCAGTTAAACACCCGCTCGATGACAACGATGCCACCCAACAGTCCACCAAATTGCAGGCCGAAATAGGTGATGAGCGGAATGGCGCAGTTGCGCAGCGCGTGTTTGTAGAGAACCTTGGTTTCGCTCAGGCCCTTGGCGCGCGCCACCATGACATATTGCGACTGCAGGGTTTCCAGCATCGAGGTGCGCACGAGGCGCACATTGGTGGCCGTGAGGATAATTCCCATGGTGATGGCGGGCATCACATAACTTTCCGCCCCCGACATGCCACTTGGCGGCAGCCAGCCGAGCGTGATGGCAAACAGCAGCACCAGCATGGTGGCAAGCCAGAAATTGGGAAACGAAAGGCCGATGAGCGAAAAGATGCGGATTGCCTGATCGGCCGCCTTGCCCTTGGCGGTGGCCGCCTTGATGCCGAGCGGAATGGAGAGAACGATCGATACGGCCATGGAGATGAAGGCGAGCAGCAGCGTTGCCGGCAGCGCATTGCCGATGAGCAGAGAGACCGGCGTTCCGCCGGTAAAGCTCTTGGCGAAATCAAGCGTCACCATGCCTTTGAGGAAGCTCAGATACTGCACGATGAAGGGCTGGTCGGTGCCAAGGGCGACCCGGATGCGGCCCAGATCCTCCTCCGTCATGCTGCCGCCGCCCTGGAACATCATCAGCGCGGGATCACCGGTCAGGCGGATGGCGAAGGAGACGATGAGCGTGATGGCAATGACGACGAAGATCGCCTGCAGCAATCGCTTGATAAGGAAACCGGCCACGTTTTTCTAAGTCCTTCAAGTTCAGGGCAGGAGCGGTAGAAGCGGTGCCGCCGCATCCGATGAGGCGGCACCTGAGGGATCAGGTCACTCGACGGTGACGTCGGTCAGCTTCAGGCGGCTGTCCGGCGGTGCGACAAAGCCCTTCACGCGCTTGGAGATGCCGTAAATCGACTTCGAGTTGTAGAGCGGCAGTTCGAGAGCCCGGTCGGCTGCGTATTTCGCCACGTCCTTCAGGATCTTTTCGCGCTCTGCCCTGTCGGTGAGCGGGCGCTGCGATTCCAGCAGTTTGTCCAGCGTCTCGTCCTTGTCGTAGGGGTTCCACTTCTCGCCGGAGTGGTACATGGCATAGGCGGTGTTATCGAAATCGAAGGTCCAGCCGCCCCACTTCTGCTGGAACATCGCGCCGGTCTTGCCCTGCGGGATGATGTCGTTCAACAGCACGTTGGTTTCATAGGGCTTGATGGTGGCGGTGATGCCGACCATCTGGAGGTAGCTTGCGATAACCTGCGCCACTTCGTTCATCGTGGCGTCATTGCCGCGGATGTCGATCTGGAGCGTCGCACCGGGCTTTACGCCGGCTTCGGCAAGCAGCTTCTTGGCACCGGCCGGATCATAGGGCAGGCCCTTCAGGTCCTTGTCGTAACCGAAGGACAGTGCGCCCTGGAAGCTGACGATTTCGGTGGCCTGGCCGGCAAGGATCGACTTGACGATGGTGGCGCGATCAACCGCCATGATGATGGCCTTGCGCACCTTCGGATCGGCGGTGATGCCATCACGCGTGTTGAAGCGCAGCGCATCGACCGTCGGGCCGGGAACGCTGACGACTTCAAGCTTGCTGTCGCCCGCGATGACCGGGATCATGCCGATCGGGATGGTCGGCGGGATAACGAGATCGACGCGGCCGGCCTGCAGTTCGGCAACGGCGGTCGCCGGCTCGGAGATGAAGCGGTATTCCAGTTCCGACAGTTTGGGCGCGCCGCCCCAGTAATCGGCATTGGCTTCCAGCTTGATGTTGACCTTCGGCTGGTAGGACACGAACTTGAACGGGCCGGTGCCAACCGGGTTCGTATTGAAATTGTCCTCGCCCTTTTCGGTGATGTATTTCGGCGGGACGATCATGGCGCCATAACCGGCAAGCTTGGTCAAAAGCACCGGATCGGGCGCCTTCAGCTTCATGTCGACCGTGTAGTCGTCGATCACCTCGACGCTGTCGATGGCAGTGTAGTTGGAACGCTGCGGGCCCTTGGCGCCCTGTTCACCGAGCAGGCGCTCAAAGGTGAACTTGACGGCGGCGGCATTGAAGGGCTCGCCATCGTGGAACTTGACGTTCTGGCGCAGTTTGAAGCGGATGCGCTTGCCGTTATCCAGTTCTTCCCAGCTTTCGGCAAGGCCTGGCACCAGCTTCAGGTCCGGGCCGCGATAGGTCAGGCCATCAAAGATGTTTGTGGCAACGGCAGCCCATTGCACGAGAAAGGTGTCGATCGGGTCCCAGCTGCCAGGGTCCTGCGGCGAGGAGATGGTCATCTTGCCGGCAGCGGCAGCGGCAGCGGCAGCGGGGCCGGCGTAAAAGGCCGTGCCCGAGAGGGCAAGGGCCACGAAACTTGCGGCAAGGCCGCGCGTCAGACTGTGCATTCTGCTGTTCCTTTTCCTTAAGACTTTGCGATTGTCTCGCAGTTTTTCAGGCACGTTTCGCAACGAAATGGCCTGTATTGATTTCCTCGTGAACGAGAATTGCGGGTTCTTCGCCCACCTTGTGGACGGGGTTCGGGATCTCTCCCTCGATGAGCGCGGTGCGGCGCCTGCGGGTTGGATCGGCCACCGGAACGGCCGAAAGCAGGCGACGGGTATAATCGTGCTGCGGGGTTTCAAACACCTGGGCGCGGCTGCCCATTTCCATGATCTGGCCGAGATAGAGAACGGCAACGCGATGGCTGATCTCTTCCACCACGGCCATGTCATGGCTAATGAACAGATAGGCGAGGCCGCGTTCGGCCTGCAGATCCATGAAGAGCGCAATGATCTGCGCCTGGATCGACACGTCGAGCGCCGACAGCGCCTCATCGGCGATGATCAGCTTGGGATCCCCGGCAAGCGCACGCGCAATGGCGACGCGCTGGCGCTGGCCGCCGGAAAACTCGTGCGGATAACGGTCTGCATGTTGAGAGGTGAGGCCGACCCGTTCCAGCAACTCGTCCACCCGGTGGCGCACGGCCTTACCCGAGAGGATGGCATGGGTGTTGATCGGCTCGGCAATCGAAAAACCGACGGTTTTTCGCGGATCGAGCGAGGCAAACGGGTCCTGAAAGATATACTGGACGTCACGGCGCAGGCGAAACCGTTCCGCCGCAGACATGGTGGAGAGCGGCTTGCCCTGAAACCCGATGTCGCCGGAGCGGCTTTTCTGCAATTGCTGGATGGTGCGCCCGATGGTGGATTTGCCCGACCCGCTTTCGCCGACCAGCGCCAGCGTTTCGCCCGGATGGATGTCGAAGCTTACCTTGGAGACCGCGTTCAGCCGGTGCGTGACTGTGCCGAACAGCGTGCGGCGGATGTCGAAGGTGACCGAGAGATCTTTTACCGTCAGCAGCGGCTTTTCATCGTAACGCGCGGTATCCTGCACCCGCTCCTCGCCGACGAGTACAGGCTTGCCATCCTGAAGAACGGTCAGCGGCATGCGCTTGGGAAACGGCTCGCCCGCCATGCTGCCAAGGCGGGGAACGGCGGCCAGGAGTGTCCGCGTATACGGATGCTGCGGATTGGCAAAGATGTCGGCAACGGGGCCTTCTTCCACCTTTTTGCCCTTCCACATCACCACCACGTCATCGGCCATTTCCGCCACCACGCCCATGTCATGGGTGATGAAGATCATGCCCATGCCCAGTTCGGCCTGCAGATCGCGCAGGATGGTGAGGATCTGGGCCTGGATGGTCACGTCGAGCGCCGTCGTCGGCTCGTCCGCAATCAGAAGTTTTGGCCGGCAGGCGAGCGCCATGGCAATCATCACCCGCTGGCGCATGCCGCCGGAAAGCTGGTGCGGATAACGTTTGAGAAGCGCGCCTGAATCCGGCAGGCGCACCATGTCGAGCAGGCGGCGCGCCTCGGCGGTGGCGTCTGTCTTGCTCATCTTTTCATGCAGCAGCAGCACTTCACAGATCTGGTCGCCGATGGTGAAGACCGGGTTGAGCGAGGTCATCGGCTCCTGGAAGATCATGGCGATCTCCTTGCCGCGGATGCTTCGCATGGCTTTTTGCGAGAGGGTAAGCAGATCCTGCCCGCCAAACCGAATGTGCCCTTGCGCAAATTGTGCGCCCATCATGTCGGCAAGCCGCATGACGGAGAGCGATGTGACGGATTTGCCCGAACCGGATTCACCGACGACGGCGACCGTGCGGCCGGCTGCTACAGAAAAGGAGAGATCATCCACCACCCGGTTGCCGGAAAATTCGACGCTGAGGTTTTCAATCGCAATCAGCGGCGTCGCTGCGGTCTCATTCATCGGTGTCATGTCAGCGCCTCCGGCTGAACGTCAGCCACGGGGGTGGAAGAAGAAGCGGCCGGCCGGATATGGCCAAGAACGGCGCCGGCCTGCTGGAAAGAACCGGCCTCTGCGGCAATGGTCAGGATGCCTGCACGAGGAGCAGAAACGGCGGTTTCCATTTTCATGGCGTCCATCATGGCAACCACGGTTCCCTTTTCCACGGCAGCACCATCGGCCACGGTCCAGTGAACGAGGTTGCCGGGCACGGGGGCGAGAAGCGCCGTGTCATCCGTCTTAGCCGGTGCGGGCTTTGACGCAGATACAATGCCGCCTCCCCCGAGACGTTCCAGAAAACTGACGGGTAGGCGAAGCGACACGCGCTTGCCATCGATCTCGACATGGCCGGAGAGCATGTCTTCACCGTCATCAGGGTCGGGCCGATGCTGAGCTTCCAGTTCGCCGGCAAAATCCGTCTCGATCCAGCGGGTGTGGACGTTGAACTCCGGGCCGGCAAAATCGCGATGCGCCAGCACCGCCCGGTGAAAGGGCAGAACGGATGGCACGCCGTCGATCTGAAATTCCGCCATGGCGCGGCGCGCACGGGCAATCGCCGTATTGCGATCCGGCCCCCAGACGATGAGCTTGGCGACCAGCGAATCGAACATCGGCGCAACGTCGGAGCCGCTTGTCACGCCCGTATCCAGTCGCACGCCGGGGCCGGACGGTGGTGAAAAGGTTTTGATCTTTCCGGCAAACGGCAGGAAGCCGCGGGCGGGATCTTCGATATTGATGCGAAACTCGATGGCGTGGCCGCGCGGTTCAGGCATTTGCGTGATCGAGAGGGCTTCGCCTTCGGCAATACGGAACTGTTCGATGACGAGATCGAGCCCGGTCGTTTCCTCGCTCACCGGATGTTCCACCTGAAGGCGGGTGTTGACCTCAAGGAAGGAAATCACGCCATCGACGCTCAGCAGGAATTCCACCGTGCCTGCACCGACATAACCGGCGGCCGCGCAGATATCGCGCGCGGCCGTGTGGATGACGGTGCGCTGCGCGTCCGAGAGGAACGGCGCCGGGGCTTCCTCAACGAGTTTCTGGTTGCGGCGCTGCAGCGAGCAATCGCGTGTGCCGACGACGAGAACATTGCCGTGCCGGTCTGCCAGCACCTGCGCCTCAATGTGGCGCGGGCGATCGAGGAACTGTTCGACATAACATTCGCCGCGACCGAAGGCCGCGACGGCCTCGCGGGTGGCGGAATCGAACAGATCTTCCACCTCGTCCAGATGGCGGGCAATCTTCATGCCGCGACCGCCGCCGCCATGGGCCGCCTTGATCGCAATCGGCAGGCCGAATTTTTTGGCAAAGGCCAGCGCATCCGCCGAATTGGAAATTGCGCCATCGCTGCCCGCCACCAGCGGCGCACCGACCTTGCGGGCAATGTCGCGCGCTCTCAGCTTGTCGCCGAGTGCCTCGATGACCTCAGGATCAGGGCCGATCCAGGTGAGGCCGGCGGCAATGACAGCGCTTGCAAATGCGGCATTCTCCGACAGGAAACCATAACCCGGATGCACCGCATCGGCGCCGGAGCGTTTGGCAATCGCGATCAGCTTGTCGATGTCGAGATAGCTGTCTTTCGGGCTGTTGCCGCCGAGCGCATAGGCCTCGTCGGCCAGCGTGACGAAAAGCGCATCGGCATCGACATCGGCATAAACGGCAACGCTGCCAAGGCCATGATCGCGGCAGGCCCGGATGACGCGTACGGCGATTTCACCGCGATTGGCGATCAGCACCTTTTTCATAGGCTGTTTCCTGACATGAGGTGCGGGGTAAACGGCATCAGCGCATTGAACCGGATGCGCGCACCAACGGGCACCTGCCCCGCAAGATCGAGATGATGGGACGCGACATTGCCGATGACGGGATAACCGCCGGTCAGCGGATGATCGACCAGAAAGAGCACCGGCTGGCCGCTTGCCGGCACCTGGATTGCGCCGCGAATGGTGGCTTCGCTCGGCAGTTCGCCGGGGATTTTACGCTCCAGCGCCTCGCCCTGAAGCCTTATGCCGACGCGGCTCGATTGCGCCGACACCGTCCATTCCTCCGACAGGAACCGGTCGACGGAGCCTTGCGTGAACCAGTCGGTGCGCGGCCCGAGCACGATATCGAGTGTGACGGTTTCATCGGCACGCGGCATGGCAAAGGCTGGCGTTTCGCCAAGAGTGATGTGCGATCCGGCCGGGGCGTCGGCAATGCCAATCACGTCGCCCACCTTCAACGGCTGAGGGCCGATCTGCGCCAGCATGTCGGTTGCGCAGCTTCCGAGAACAGGCGTGATATCAAATCCGCCGCGCACCGCCAGATAGGCGCGCATGCCTGATGACGCGATGGAGAGGGTGACGATATCGCCATCCTCCACGGCAAAGGCCTGATGGTGCGGAGCCTTGATACGCTTGCCTGAGGCGGTGGTGACCGTGGTCTGAACAATCGCCCCGCTGACCGCCATGACCCCCTGCCCGCGCATCGTGAGCGAAAACCCGCCGAGCGTGATTTCCAGCGCTGGCGCTTGCGGCGTATTGCCAACGAGGCGGTTTGCCGCCGCAAGGCTTTCGCGGTCGGCAGCGCCCGAGCGGCTGATGCCCTGCGAAACAAGCCCTTGGCGCCCGAGATCCTGAAACAGAACCGGAAGGCCGACTGTTAGAATTTCCACGGCGTTCTTCGAAGGTTTTGCCGTGCGTGGCATGTGTTTCGAAAACGATGCGGCGTTGGCGCCGGCCTGAACGGTATAGGCGCCGTCTTTTGCCATTTCGAAAAAGCGCACGCGCTGGCCGGGTTGCAGGAGCGAGGCCGGCTGGCGCTCGATATCGAACATGGCAAGCGGCGTGGTGCCGATCAGCTGCCAGCCGCCGGGGCTGGCCTTGGGATAAACACCGCTGAAGGCGCCGGCAAGACCGACGGAACCGGCCGGCACCAGCGTGCGCGGCGATTGCCGGCGCGGCACGGCAAGGCGCGGATCGCCCTCGGCCAGATAGGCAAAACCCGGCGCAAAACCGGTGAAGGCCACGAGATAGTCATGGCCCGTATGAAGCCTCACGACATCCTCGCGCGACATTTTGAGAAGCTCTGCGACGGCTGAGAGATCCTCGCCGTCATACTGCACGGGGATTTGGATGCACTCGCCCGCTCCATCAGAAGTCTGCGCGGTGTCGAGACCACGGAGGGCCAGCGCCAGCGTTTCGAGCGACAGCCCGGCCGGATCGAAATCGATCATGACAGTGCGGGCCGCTGGAATGATTTCGCGGATGCCGGCAAGATCTGCGTGGCAAAGCGCATCGTAAAGCGCCAGCGTCTGTTTGAGATCGGCAAGCTCCAGCAGCACGCAACCGGTGCGCATCGGCAGGATGCGCCAGTCTCGCGGGCTTTCAGCGGTTTCTGGAGCCGGGCGCGTGCTCATGCGGCATCCGTAAAGGCAGCGATGGTGATGCCGGCTTCGTGGAGGCGCAGCCGAACGCGGCGCGCCATCTCCACCGCGCCGGGACTATCGCCGTGTACGCAGATGCTGTCCGCCTTGATGCGGGTGGGTTTGCCGTCGATGGAGGTGATGACGCCTTCGCGCACCAGCTTCACCATGCGGTCCGCCACCTCTTCCGCATCGTGCAGCACGGCCCCCGGCTCGCGGCGCGAGACAAGCTGGCCGTCGGCGGTATAGGCGCGGTCGGCGAAGGCTTCGGCGACGACGCGAAGGCCGGCGGCTTGCGCCTGCTCCACCAACGGCGAACCGGCAAGCGCCATCAGCACCAGTTCCGGGTCTACCGCCTGGATTGCGGTGATCACGTCTGCGGCCTGGCGGGCGTCAAAGGCAATGGTGTTATAAAGCGCGCCGTGCGGCTTCACATAAGTGACGCTTGTGCCGGCAGCGCGGGCAAGGCCTTTCAGCGCGCCGATCTGGTAGATCACGTCGCCCACCAGTTCCTCGCTCGAGGGATCCATGTTGCGGCGACCGAAGCCTGCCAGGTCGCGGTATCCGACATGGGCGCCGACGGCGACATTTCGCGCGGCAGCAGCAGACAGCGTCCTCAGGATGCCGGCGGGATCGCCCGCATGAAAACCGCAGGCGACATTGGCGCTCGTCACCACATCGAGCATGGCGGCGTCGTCACCCATTTTCCAGGGCCCAAAACTTTCGCCGAGATCACTGTTGAGATCGATTGCCCGCATTGAAAAGCTCTTTCCCGCCCTGAACTGGTGAGGAGGCTACCAAAGGAGGACAATTGAGTCCAGAGTGTTGAACAATATTTACACATTGCCCTACAGTTGGTCAGATGCCGTGTAATTGTGCAGTGCATCAGAATGCGGGAATGCGAGCCTTTCCTGTTGATGTTGCAGCGCATCTGCGCCTAAGGCAGTGTGGAAACAGTGCGTCGACCGTCAACGGTTTGGCGCGGCAGGGGCGGTGCCCGGACAGATCGAGACCCGATGAAGATTTTGAACGAAACAGGCGAGGCTCCATCGGCTTCCAGCCAGACGCTGGCGGAAACGGTGGCGGACCGCATTCGCGAACAGGTGGTCTCCGGCCGCCTGACGCCCGGTAGCCATCTGTCGGAACTGGCGCTCAGCGAAGAGATGCACGTCTCGCGCAACACGCTGCGCGAAGTGTTCCGCATGCTGACCAAAGAGGGCCTGCTGCGCCATGAGGCCAATCGCGGCGTTTTCGTTGCCACGCCCAGCATGTCCACCATCATGGATATCTACCGGGTGCGCCGCATGATCGAATGCCCGGCGCTTGCGCAGGCGCATCCGAGCCATCCGAGCGCCCGCAAGATGCGCGCGGCCGTGGAGGCCGCCCACCAGTGCCGCAGCACGCGCGACTGGCTGGGCGTCGGCAGCGCCGATATCGCGTTTCATGCCGCCGTCGTGGAACTGGCAGATAGTCCGCGTCTCTCTGCCTTCTTCTTCGAGGTATCCTTGGAATTGCGTCTTGTCTTCGGCCTGCTGCGCGATCCCGAATTCCTGCATGCCCCCTTCATCGACCAGAACCTGAAGATCCTCAACGAATTCGAGGAAGGCAAACCGGCAAAGGCGGCGGACACGATGGAAACCTATCTGAACCAGGCCGAACGTTTTATCATGAGCGCCTACGGCCGGCTGCAGGTGAAGCCGTGATGGTGGGTCTAAGGCTGCGGTTTCGCCTTCAGCCACGATAAGCTCGCCCCGACCGCCGATAGCGCTTGCCAAGCATGCTGCGCTGCGGCATCACTTCTCCATGCGAGCCCCCGATCTCACCATTCTTGTGATTGATGAAAATGCCGTGCGCGCGGCAATCATCGAGGAAGGTTTGCGCGAGGCGGGGCATCTGCGGGTCACTGTCGCGCATGAGATGAACGGAATTGCCCGCGTCATCGAAACGCTGGCGCCTGATGTCATCATCATCGATATCGAAAACCCCAATCGCGACATGATGGAACATCTGTTCCAGCTGACGCGCACGGTCTCACGGCCGATTGCCATGTTTGTCGATCGCTCCGATACGGCCGCCATCGAGGCGGCAGTGGATGCCGGCGTGTCCGCCTATATCGTCGATGGCCTGCGCAAGGAGCGTGTGAAGCCGATCCTCGATATGGCCGTCAGCCGTTTCAACGCTTTCAGCCGGCTGCAGCGGGAACTGGCGGAAGCCCGCAGCCAGCTGGAGGAGCGCAAGGTGATCGAGCGCGCCAAGGGCATTTTGATGAAAATGCGCGGTCTCTCGGAAGAAGAAGCGTTCACGCTTCTGCGCCAGACCGCGATGAACGAAAAGAAAAAGCTGGCCGATATCGCCCAGAGCGTGGTGACCGCAGCGGGGTTGCTGCTGTGAGCAACCGATCGGAAGGGGCCGGAGTGAGCGACATGACAACGAAGGCCGAGACCGGGGCGCCCCACAGCCCGGCACAGATTGCCGGACGGGAGCAGCGCGTGCTGCGCGCCGGCTTCATTCCGCTGATGGATGCCTCCATCCTGATTGCCGCCTTCGAGACGGGCCTTGCCGAACGCGAGGGGCTGACGCTCGATCTGGTGCGCGATGTTTCCTGGGCCAATGTGCGCGACCGGCTGGCGTTTCGCCAGTTCGATATCGCCCACATGCTGTCGCCCATGCCGGTTGCTTCCATGCTCGGCCTTGGCTCGAACCCCTCGCCGACGATCACGCCGTTTTCGCTGGGGCGCGGCGGCAATGCGATTACGCTTTCGACGCGGCTGTTTTCCCGGATGCAGGCGGTATCAGGGCTTGGCGAACAGGCGTCTGCGCTGGAAAATGCCAAGGCGCTCGCTGCCGTTCTGGCAGATATGCGCAGATCCGGCGAGCAGCCGCCGACGCTTGGCATGACCTATCCGTTTTCCTCGCACAATTATGAATTTCGTTATTGGCTGGCGGCCGGCGGCATCGATCCGGATCGCGACGTGAAGCTGGTCGTGGTTCCCCCGCCCCTCACCTCCGATGCCCTGGCGGCCGGCGCCATCGACGGGTTCTGCGTCGGCGCGCCATGGAACATGGTGGCGTCTGAGCGGGGCGTCGGGCGCATCGTGGCCGCCAAGCAGGACATATGGCCATCCGCACCGGAAAAGGTCATCGGCATGCGGCCCGATTGGGCGGAACTGAATGGCGACACCGTCTCCCGGTTGATCGTGGCGCTGGATGCCGCCGCGCTCTGGTGCGACGATGCCGACAATCACGATACGCTGGCCGACATGCTGGCGGGGCCGCGCTATATTGCAGCGCCGAAGGATATCATCCGCCATGTGCTCGCCGGCGAATTCAGCCTGGATGCCAAGGGCAATCGGCGGCTGATCCCCGATTATTTCCAGTTCCACCGTGAGAACGCCAACCTGCCACGCGAAAACCAGGCGCTGTGGATTTTCAGCCAGATGATCCGTTGGGGCCAGACGGGATACAGCCAGGCATCCGCTGCAAAAGCGAAAAGCGCCTTTCGACCGGATCTTTATCGCCATGCGCTGGGGATCGAATCGGTGTCCATGAGGAATGAGAACGGCCTGGAAGGTTTGGCCGACAACGACCGCTTCATGGACGGCCACGTCTTTGATCCATCGCGTATGGAAGACTATGTGGCGGGCTTTGCGGTGAAAAGCGGCAGCACCGTAGCGAGTGACCCACAGGATTTTTGAGGCGGGTTTTGGTGTTGGATGGGACAGGGCCGCCGCCTTTGAGTTCCGCGGTGCCCCCCTCTGTCCTGGCGGACATCTCCCCCACGGGTGGGGAGATTAGCCGGAAACGAGGCCGCATTTCATAGAGACCTTTGTGGCTGCCGACCGTTTTTCGGTCCGCCGTTTCGCAAGAGTAAGACACTGCAAATGGTGTTATCCGCCCAATAAGGAATTGCGGCCTTGGCCCCACGCTGATCTCCCCACCTGTGGGGGAGATGCCCGGCAGGGCAGAGGGGGGGCGAGCCGCATACGCTGAGCTGCATGGCGTAACCCGACTTCATCCCTCCCAACCGCCATCACTGCCCATTTCCCGTGCGGTATATTCTGGGCAATTGCAGCATGTGCCCTCAATTTATGCAGGTCTGACGCGCAGGCCGTTCCGAATAAATCGAACTCTTTCGCCCGAAAGCGTCGGCGTTTCAACCGCATAACACCACCCTCCCCAAACTGGCACACGCATTGCATAGAAAATGCTGATCCGGTCAACGGCGACCGGAGACAAAGAACGCCTATCGCGTTCACCAGAGACACCGACGTCGCTTGGTTTTTGCAACTGCTGGGATTTCCCGGCGGACGCATCATACCGGGCGGCGTTTTTTGTTTTTCCGCATGTCCGTCACCAAAAAAGGGGAACAGCATATGACGAAGACGACAGGTGCAGGCTTTAGCCGCCGCGGAATTTTGAAGACGACAGCGGCTGCCGGATTGATCGGTGCCGTGCGCATGGCCTTTCCTTCCGGCGCCTTTGCCGCAGGGGCCGGCCCGGAAGTGAAGGGCGTGAAGCTTGGCTTTATCGCGCTGACCGATGCCGCGCCGCTGATCATCGCGCAGGAAAAGGGCCTGTTTGCCAAGCATGGCCTGCCCGAGGTGGAGGTGCTGAAACAGGCATCCTGGGGTGCCACGCGCGACAATCTCGTGCTCGGCGGCGCCGCAAACGGCATCGATGGCGCCCATATCCTGACGCCGATGCCCTACCTCATCTCCACCGGCAAGGTCACGCAGAACAATGTGCCGGTGCCGATGTCGATCATCGCCCGCCTCAACCTCGACAGTCAGGGCATTTCGGTTGCCAAGGAGTATGCGGCAACCGGCGTTCAACTCGATGCATCCAAGCTCAAGGAGGCCTTTGCCGCCAAGAAGGCCGCCGGCAACGAGATCAAGGTTGCGATGACGTTTCCGGGCGGCACGCATGATCTCTGGATCCGCTACTGGCTGGCTGCCGGCGGTATCGATCCGGACAAGGACGTCTCCACCATCGTGGTGCCGCCGCCGCAGATGGTGGCGAACATGAAGGTCGGCAACATGGACGCCTTCTGTGTGGGCGAGCCGTGGAACGAACAGCTGGTCAACCAGGGCATCGGCTTTACTGCCTGTACCACCGGGGAATTGTGGAAGGGTCATCCTGAAAAAGCGCTCGGCCTTCGCTCCGACTGGATCGAGAAGAACCCGAATGCGGCGCGCGCCCTGATGATGGCTGTGATGGAAGCCCAGATCTGGGCCGACAGCATGGACAACAAGGAAGAAATGGCCGCCATCCTTGGCAAGCGCCAGTGGTTCAACGTGCCGCCGAAGGATGTGGCGGGGCGCCTGAAGGGCGCCATCAACTACGGCAATGACCGGGTGGTGGAAAATTCCGGCCTCGAGATGAAGTTCTGGAAGGACCACGCCTCCTATCCCTTCAAGAGCCACGATGCTTGGTTCCTCACCGAAAACATCCGCTGGGGCAAGTTCGCGCCGGATACCGACATCAAGGCGCTGGTGGACAAGGTGAACCGCGAGGACATCTGGCGCGCTGCCGCCAAGGATCTGGGCGTGGCCGCCGCCGATATTCCGGCCACCTCGTCGCGCGGAAAAGAGACCTTCTTCGACGGCAAGGTTTTCGATCCGGAAAATCCGAAAGCCTATCTCGACAGTCTGGCCATCAAGGCCAGCGCCTGAGGGCCATGATGGCTGGCGTGAGCCGGGTTTTGCCCCTCACCCGGCTGCCGCCCTTGGAAGGAGACCCCCTCTGGTCTGCCGGCCATATCGCCCACAAGGGGGGAGATACAGCGCGGTAAGCTTCCGTTCCTGCATTGGAGGGGACGGCCGGGTTAAGCCCTCCCCCTTGTGGGGAGGGTTTGGGAGGGGACTTTCTTCCATGCAAAACCCCTTCTCCCCCCTTGCGGGGAGAAGGGACATGAGGGGCAGCCCGCAACCACCGCCTGACCTGTGATTGATCCTGATAACACCGCCCACGAGGACCACACCATGACCGCAACAGCCCGTAAGGCCGAGACTGAGATGACGGCGAAGACCATGGCGAAGGCGACGGCCGGCGCAAGCGGCACTGTCGTTGCGCTCACCCGGCGCCCGGCGCCGAAACTGAACCTCGTGCCTTTGGCACTTGCCGTGCTGCGCAATGTCGTGCCGCCGTTTGTGGTGCTGATTGCTCTTCTCGGGCTCTGGCAGATTGCCTGTTCCGGCCCCGGCGCCAATCTTCCGCCGCCCTCGCAGGTGTGGATCGACAGCTACGATCTCATTGCCTCCCCCTTCTTTAACAATGGCCCGCAGGACATCGGCCTGGCCTGGCGCGTGCTGATCTCGCTGGAGCGCGTGGCGATCGGCTTTGGCCTTGCAGCCGTCGCCGGCGTGCTTTTGGGCGCCGTTGTCGGGCAATCCGTCTGGGCCATGCGCGGGCTCGACCCCATTTTTCAGGTGCTGCGCACGGTGCCGCCGCTGGCCTGGTTGCCGCTGTCGCTTGCCGCTTTCCAGAATTCCAACCCTTCGGCGATCTTCGTGATCTTCATCACCTCGATCTGGCCCGTCATCATCAACACCGCCGTCGGCGTGCGCAACATTCCCGATGACTACCGCAACATTGCCCGCGTGCTGCGCCTCAACCCGCTGGAATTCTTCATTCGCATCATGGTGCCGGCGGCCGCCCCTTACATCTTCACCGGTCTTCGCATCGGGGTCGGCCTCTCCTGGCTTGCCATCGTTGCCGCGGAAATGCTGACCGGCGGCGTCGGCATCGGCTTCTTCATCTGGGATGCGTGGAATTCCTCGCGCCTCACCGACATCATCGTGGCGCTCGCCTATATCGGCGTGACCGGCTTTGTCCTCGACAAGCTGGTGGGCCTTGTCGGCTCGATCGTCACCCGCGGCACTGCCAAGAATTAAGGAGACGACCCCATGAGCGCCTACCTGAAAATCGATCACGTCGACAAGAATTTCCAACGCGCCGGCACGAAAACCGAGGTGCTGAAGGATATTTCGCTCACCATCGACAAGGGCGAATTCGTCTCCATCATCGGCCATTCCGGCTGCGGCAAGTCCACGCTTTTGAACCTGATCGCCGGGCTCACCCGCGTTTCTGCCGGGGCCGTGCTCCTGGATAATATCGAGGTGAATGCCCCCGGTCCGGAACGCGCCGTGGTGTTCCAGAACCATTCGCTGCTGCCCTGGCTCACCGTCTATGAAAATGTCAATCTCGCCGTCTCCAAGGTTTTTGCCGGCAAGAAGACGCGCGCCGAAAAACACGACTGGGTGATGCGCAATCTCGATCTCGTGCAGATGGCCCATGCCAAGGACAAGCGTCCGTCGGAAATATCCGGCGGCATGAAACAGCGCGTTGGCATTGCCCGGGCGCTCGCCATGGAGCCAAAGATCCTGCTGCTCGACGAACCTTTTGGCGCGCTCGATGCCTTGACCCGCGCCCATCTTCAGGATGCCGTGATGGAGATCCACAGCCGGCTCGGCAATACGATGATCATGATCACCCATGACGTGGACGAGGCCGTGCTTCTCTCCGACCGCATCGTGATGATGACCAATGGACCGGCGGCAAAAATCGGCGAAGTGCTGGATGTGCCGATCCCGCGGGTGCGCGACCGCATCGTGCTTGCCTCCGATCGCACCTACCTCAAATCCCGCGAAGCCGTGCTGAAGTTCCTCTATGAACGGCACCGCTTCGTGGAAGCCGCGGAGTGAGCACCATGACGCAAAAACTCGTGATCATCGGCAATGGCATGGCGCCGGGGCGCATGCTGGAAGAGCTGTTTGAAAAGGCGCCCGGCCTTTACGACGTGACGATCTTCAACGCCGAACCGCGCGTCAACTATGACCGCATCATGCTCTCGCCGGTTCTCTCGGGCGAGAAGGCCTATAGTGACATCGTCATCCATGATGACGCGTGGTACGCCGCGCATGGCGTGACGCTCTACAAGGGCGCAAAAGTCACCGGCATCGACCGTCAGGCGAAAACCGTGACATCCGCCAATGGCATCACGGTTGCTTACGACAAGCTGGTGATCGCCACCGGCTCTCTGCCCTTCATCATCCCGGTGCCCGGTCATCAACTTCCCGGTGTTCTCGCCTACCGCGATCTCGATGACGTGGAAAAGATGATCGAGATCGCCTCGGCAAAAGGCCGCGCCATCGTCATCGGCGCCGGTCTTCTGGGGTTGGAGGCCGCTTACGGATTGAAGCGGCAGGGCATGGAGGTGACCGTCATTCACCTCAACTCGACCATCATGGACCGCCAGCTCGATCCGCCCGCCGCCTATCTTCTCGAAAATGCGCTCAATGAGCGCGGCATCGAGATCATCACCAAGGCCAATACCAAGCGGATTCTCGGAACTGAGAAGGTCGAGGGCATCGAGCTGGAAGACGGCCGCGTCATCTTTGGCGACATGGTCGTCATGGCCGTCGGCATTCGTCCAGCGTCAGGCCTCGCCAAGGAGGCGGGCCTTGCCGTCAACCGCGGCATCGTCGTGGACGATGGCATGATGACCTCAGATGCCTCGATTTTTGCACTTGGCGAATGCGCCGAACATCGCGGCCTCTGTTACGGGCTGGTCGCACCGCTCTATGAAAGTGCCAGAGTGCTGGCCGACCGGCTGACGGGCGGCTCCGCCGAATATCAGGGCTCCGTGGTCAACACGAAGCTCAAGGTCACCGGCATCAACCTGTTCTCCGCCGGTGATTTTGCCGAAGCGCCCGACCGCGAGGAGATCGTTTTGCGCGATGCCTCCGCCGGCATCTACAAGCGCCTCGTCCTGAAGGAAAACCGCATCATCGGCGCGGTACTCTATGGGGAGACGGCGGATGGGTCTTGGTTCTTCGATCTTCTGAAGAAGGGCACCGACATCTCGCAGATGCGCGACACCCTGATTTTTGGCCAGTCCTACCAGGGAGGGTCTCCGCTGGACCCTATGGCGGCCGTTGCAGCCTTGCCGGATGATGCGGAAATCTGCGGCTGCAACGGCGTCTGCAAGGGCAAGATCACCGTTGCGATTACGGGCAAGGGCCTGACGACGCTCGATGGCGTGCGCGCCCACACGAAAGCCTCCGCCTCCTGCGGCAATTGTACCGGCCTTGTCGAACAGCTGATGGCACTGACGCTGGGCGATGCCTATAACCCCGCTGCCGTCACGCCTATGTGTACCTGCACCGAGCTTGGCCATGACGACGTGCGCCGGCTGATCAAGGCCAAGACCTTAAAAACCATTCCGGCCGTGATGCAGGAACTGGAGTGGAAAACCTCCTGCGGCTGCGCCAAATGCCGGCCTGCGCTCAACTACTACCTCGTCTGCGACTGGCCGGACGAATATGCCGATGATTACCAGTCGCGTTACATCAACGAGCGTGTCCACGCCAATATCCAGAAGGACGGCACCTATTCCGTCGTGCCACGCATGTGGGGCGGGGTAACGAATGCCGCCGAACTACGCGCT
>JAIXTO010000206.1 GCA_027483885.1 Rhizobiaceae bacterium | reverse complement strand
CGGAATATGGCGACATGATCGCCATGGGCATCGTCGACCCGGTCAAGGTTGTCCGTACGGCTCTGCAGAACGCAGCTTCGGTTGCTTCGCTGCTGATCACCACGGAAGCTATGATTGCCGAACTTCCCAAGAAGGAATCGGCTGGCGGCATGCCGGGCGGCATGGGCGGAATGGGCGGCATGGACATGATGTAAGACCCATCGGGTCTTGCATCTGAGCCATCCGGTTCAGGATACGGAAAGGGCGTCGGGAAACCGGCGCCCTTTTTGCGTTTGTGCCGTCACCCGCCGCTTTCCAGATGATCCGCAATGCGGGAGGCAACGACGACTTCGGTGCCGGCAAGTCCCGTCGAGCAAAACAGGGTGATGTCATCCGGTTCGTGTGCCGGGCCAACGGCGTCTTTAGCATGGGATTTCGCAACAATACCCGCCAGATCCTCGACACGTTCGAGATGCGGCGTACCGGCAAGAAAGAACGGCCGCGCATAGGCCAGCAGTTGCGCAGGTGAATCCGTGACGATCCGGCGGGCAGCGGCGGCGATATCGATGCCCAACTCATGCGCATCGACAGTTTTCGGGCCGACGGTGTTGATATGCACGCCGGGCACCAGCCACTCTAGCTTCAGCACCGGTTCGGGGCTGGCGGTGGCGCAAAGCACGATATCGGCGCCCTCCACCGCAGCCCTTGCCGTATCGACGGCATGCACCGGTATCCCGATGCGCTCCTGCATCTCGATGGCGAAGCGATGGCGGTTGGCGGTTGATCGACTGAACACCCGCACGTCCCGGACGCGACGCACCGCCACGGTCGCTTCCAGCTGCGTGCGCGCCTGCAGCCCGCTGCCGATCACGGCAACCACGCTCGCATCCTCGCGCGACAGGTGCCGAATGGCCGCGCCGCCGATCGCGCCCGTTCGGATAGCGCCCAGCAAGGAGCCGATGACGATGGCCTTCAGGCGGCCCGTCTCCACGTTCCAGACGGCCACCAGCTGATCGTCCTGCTTGCTCGAAAATGTCGTATAGGCGCGAAATCCGGCGACGGATTCTTGGCCACCGACACCGCCGCCACTCGTGAAGACAAGATCCCCGGCTCCGCCAATCTGGACGGCATGGCGGGGCGGTGAGATAAATGCACCCCTCGCCCGCTGCAGCAAGGCGTCCTCGACAGCTTCGATGGCCAGCGGCATCAGGGCCGGCAGTTCGAGGTCAGGATCGGTAAAAACACGCGTCATCGTCAGCTCCTGTTTGACATTGACAGGACGATGGAACCTCAACCGCTCTTGAGGTCAAGTGGGAAGCTCCGACGTCTCCGTGCTTTAACGGCAGGCCATCGTTCACCAATATCGAACAATTCGTCTTCGGTTGTTCATCTTTCGCGGCGCGACAATCTGGCGCATATATCCTGTCAGAAAGTCATTGGCCCATGTGGCCCTGCCCCCGGAGATCCTCCCATGTCCACCACCAACAATGCCATCCTGCTTATCGCCCGCATCCTCCTCTCCTTCATCTTCATCCTGTCCGGCTTCGGCAAGCTGACCGATCCGGCAGGCACGGCCGGCATGATTGCCGGTGCCGGCCTGCCCGCCGCAACCGCGCTGTCCTATCTCGCCGGCCTGTTTGAACTGGTGACCGGCCTTGCGGTTCTCGCCGGCTTCCAGGTGAAGATCGTCGGCTGGGCGCTGGCGCTGTTCTGCATCTTCACCGGCGCCGTCTTCCATTCGGGCACTGTTGCCGTTCCCGGCTGGCCGGATGCGGCTCTCGGCTGGATCAACACGCTGAACGGCATCATGATGATGAAGAACTTTACGCTGGCTGGCGCCTATATCCTGCTCGCCACCGTCGGCGCTGGCGCCTACTCGGTTGACGCTCGCCGCGGCACCGCACCGGCACTCGCCGCCCGCTAATCTTATGCCTTGACGGCAAAAAAAGAACCCGCTGGAGCGATCCGGCGGGTTTTTCGTTTTGGGAATACAGGCATTTCGGTGAGGGCGGAGCGAGTGGCCCCCTCATCCGGCTGCCGCCACCTTCTCCCCGTTGGGGAGAAGGGATTTTTTCGCCAACGCTTCGGTTCTTTCTCCCTTCTCCCCTCGGGGAGAAGGTGCCGGCAGGCGGATGAGGGGGCGGCTGGCAAAATGGCTCACCGAAAACCCGCGCCTCACAAAACCCCGCGCACTGCCTCCACAATCCTTGCAACCGTCGCATTGCCCTCATGCTCCGGCTTTTTCGCCCGCACGAGACACGCTTCGGAGCGCAAAATCACGCCGTCCGACAACACCTTGAGATGGTTGGCAACGAGTGTGGAACCGGTGGAGGTGATATCGACGATGATATCGGCCTGTCCTGCCGCCGGTGCGCCTTCCGTGGCGCCAAGGCTTTCCACGATGCGATAAAGCTGGATGCCGTGCTGCGCGGAAAAATGCTGCTGGGTGAGGCGCCAGTATTTGGTGGCAATGGCCAGACGCCGGCCGTGACGGGCGCGAAAATCGGCCGCGACGTCTCCGAGATCCGCCATGCTTTCCACGTCGAGCCAGATGTCTGGCACCGCCACCACCACATCCGCATGGCCAAAACCGAGGCGGGCGGAAATTTCCATGCGGCGGTCAGCGTCGGACAGTTCCTCGCGGATCAGGTCCTCGCCGGTCACGCCGAAATCCACCGTGCCATTACCGATCTCGCGCGAAATTTCCGAGGCCGAGAGGAAGGCGATTTCCACGTCGTCCACGCCCTCGATGCGGCCGCGATAGGAGCGCTCATTGCCGATGGCCGAAATCAGCATGCCAGCGCGGGCAAAGATGGCGGAGGCATCGTCCTTCATGCGGCCCTTGGAGGGAAGCCCGATGGTAATGGTCATCGGCTGGTCTCCCGTGCCTTTTCGATGCGATCCAGCCAGAGGGCAAAGCCGACGGCGGGGATATGGTCTTTTGCGCCGAGCAGCGTCAGCATGCGGTCATATCGCCCGCCGCCGGCAAGCACATCATGATCGCCCCGCGCCGTGATCTCGAACACGAGGCCGGTATAATAATCGAGCGGACGCCCGAAGGCGGCGCGCCAGGTGATATCGGCAAGCGAGGCGCCGGCATTGGCAAAGGCTGCCACGCGCGCATCAAACCCTGCAATCGCCTGTTCGAGCGGCAGGCCGGCGGAGCGGGCGAAATCGGCAAGCACACCCGGCGCATAACGCAGCGAGACGTTGATCGACAGAAATTCCTTCAGCGCATCGAGTTTTGCTGTGTCGAGCGAGGCACCGGCCAGCAGCCGCTTTTCCTTCAGCCGCCGCACGATTTCCGCGGGCGACCGGCTGGCATTGGTCAAATAGCCGGTGCGCTCCATCTCCGCTTCCACATGGGCGACAAGGGCTGCCTCATCGCCGGCTTCCAGCAGGGCTTCCACCGCAGGCGAAAGACCCGTGACGGGCTGCGGGCGGGCAAGCCGGGCAATCATGGCTTCGAGCAGATCCGTCTGGCCAAAGGCGCGCACGAGGCGTTTTTGCCAGCCGGCGGGAAGACCGAGCGCTGCGACGACAGCCTCAAACACCGCCTGATCACCGATGGTGACGGCAAGGCCGCGGCCGGGCAGGATCTTTGTGAGGCACGACAGCGCATCCACGACCACGCGGGCATCGGCGCTTGCGGCATTGCGATCACCCAGATCCTCGATGCCGGCCTGATAGAACTCGCTTTCGCCCTCGCGACGCTGGCGAAACACCTGGCCGAGATAGGCATAACGTTTTGGCGTGCCGGTTGCCGTTTCGATGTGGCGCAGGCAGACGGGAATGGTGAATTCCGGGCGAAGGCAAAGGCTTGCCCCCCGCTCGTTCTCGGTCAGAAAGATGCGCCGGCGCAGGTCTTCGCCGGCCATGTCGAGAAACGGCGCGGCTGGCTGGATGACGGGTGTATCCACCCGCGTGGTGCCCCGCGCGGCAAACTCTTCGAGGATTGCGGCGGCGAAATCGGGCATGTCGGTCAGCGGCATGGGGTGGCTCCTGCAGCGGAGATCCAAGACCCCCTCTGGCCTGCCGGCCATCTCCCCCACAAGGGGGGAGAAGACAAGCGGCACCCTTCCGGGCAAATCCTCATCCCAACAGGGCTGATAAACAGACCGGATAGGCGCGCAGAGGTGACTTGTATGACGAACAGAAGCCGCGCGCGAAAACCTGCTCCCTCCCCCTTGTGGGGAGGGTTGGGGAGGGGAAACGCAGACATCAGCCCGCCTTTGCCCGCAGACGATCTTCCGCCTGCTGGCCCAGAATTTCCTTCACCTTTTCGACCAGATCCGCCTCCGGCACCATTTTTTGCGCGACGCGGGCCTCGCGCCATTCGGTGTTGTCGGAAATCTCGCCGGAAAGGCGCTTGCCCTCGATGAGGTCCTTGATCTGAACAACACCCTCAGCCCGCTCGTCACCGCCCTGAATGATGGCAATCGGCGAACCGCGACGGTCGGCATATTTCAGCTGGTTGCCAAACTTTTTCCAGTTGCCCTGGTACATTTCGGCGCGGATGCCGGCATTGCGCAGGTCCTGCGCAAATTTCTGGTAGCGGCCCATGGCCTCCACATCACCATCCATGACGGTGACGAGAACCGGCGCCAGAACATCGTCCTGCCCCAGCTTGCCGAGATTTTTGAGCGCTGTCATCAGGCGCGACACGCCGATGGAAAAGCCCGTGGCCGGCACCGGCTGGCCCATAAAGCGCGACACCAGACCATCATACCGCCCGCCACCGCCGACAGACCCGAAGACGACTTTTTCGCCCTTTTCGTTGGGAACTGGCGTTTTCAGCACTGCTTCATAGACTGCCCCAGTATAGTATTCGAGACCTCGCACGACGGAGGGATCGATCTGTATGCGATCAGAGTTATATCCAGCCGCAACACAAAGCTCCTGAATCTGCGCAAGAGACCAAATGCCATCGCCTGAAATGTTGTTCCAGTGCGGGAAGGCACCGTTGTACATCGGCACCCCGAGAGCAAAAGCTTCAAACTTGCGGTCTTCTGGCAAGTCTCTACGGCGCTGCAACTCCGCGTTATCAGGATCTTTAACCGTCATCGAAAGCGAATTTGTCATCGCTAGGATTACATCGATTTGGTCTTGGTCCAGCCCAGCGCCCTTTGTGTGGTCACCAGACTCATCTACACGACCGTCTTTTCCCAACAATTTCCTGATTTCAGATTCCGGAAATTTGTCCAGTTTGTCGACAGTCCGCAGCACATTCAGCCGCTTTGCCGCATTCGCGTCCCCATCCAGCCCGATGGCTTCCATCACGCCATCCAGAATCTTGCGGTTGTTCACCCGGATCACATACTGCCCCTCCAACCCCAAGGCTTCCAGCGTATCGGCCATCATCATGCACATTTCGGCATCGGCAGAAACGCCGGGTGCGCCAACGGTGTCGGCATCGAACTGCATGAACTGGCGGAAACGGCCGGGGCCCGGCTTTTCGTTGCGAAAAACATAGCCGGCGCGATAGGTGCGGTAGGGAAGCTGGATCTCGTTAAAGTTTTCCGCGACGTGGCGGGCGAGCGGCGCCGTCAGGTCGTAGCGCAGGCTCATCCACTGGTCGTCGTCGTCGGTCAGCGAAAACACGCCTTCGTTCGGGCGGTCGCTGTCGGGCAGGAATTTGCCGAGCGCATCGGTGTATTCAAACAGCGGCGTCTCGATCGGGTCAAAGCCGTAACGCTCGTAGACCTCGCGGATTTTGGCCACCATCTCGTTGGTGGCATGGATGTCGGTGGCGGTACGATCCCCGAAACCGCGCGGCAGGCGGGCTTTCAGTTTCTGCGGTTTTTGCTTTTTTTCGCTCATGATCGTCATCCTTGCCCCCGGCACAGGAAAAAAGGCCGGAAATGTGTGCGGTTTCTTAGAGGATGCAGGCCAAGGCGGCAAGCCTTGAAGCTTGCACAAAGGCTGGCCGCAGGAGCGGCGGCCTGCTAGGATGGGTGGCCGTCGGAGATTGCGCGATGAACCCGCACATAACACTCGATAGGCCGGATGAAACCTATGCGCTCCTCAGCAAGGTGGCCGAAAAGGCCGGCTTGACGGTCGAGGAATTCATACTCGACACGGTCAGGAGCCATATCGGGCGCGAACTGCGTGAGCCGGAGGTTTCCGATGGTCGGCAAGAATTCTCGGGTGCCTGACGCGGGTTGCGGTCCTATCCATGACGGCGCAAGCTCGCCCCCCTCTGCCCTGCCGGGCATCTCCCCCACAGGTGGGGAGATCGGCTGCTGCGACCTATCGCACTTCGTTGGCGCGCAGGTGGTTCGAGCGAGGGCGCACAGCCTGTTTGCCTTGCGGGAACAGAGCAATGGGTTAAAGGGGTTCTGCGTGCTGGTCATTCCCATTCAAGAAGATCGCAATACCCCATGATCCTCGAAGCCTTTCATTATGCCGCAAGCTGGCCGCTGACGCCAAAGCCGTTTCGCGTCCACATTGCCTCCTCCATCAGCCTTTTGGCCCGCGCCAACCGGTGCCGCAGTGCGTGGGCAGAGCATGAGGACAACAGCAAGGCGCATGTGCTCTCCGCCGTGAAAAACCTGAAGCAGCGCCGGACCGCTGTCGTGCTCGGCTCCGGCCTGCTGCGCGATGTGCCGATCCTGGAACTGTCGCGCGCGTTCGATACGGTGGTGCTGGTCGATCTCGTGCATCTGGCAAGCGTTCGGGCTTTTCTCATCGTAAAACGACTTTCCAATGTGCGGCTGATCTGGCGCGATCTGTCGGGTTATGAAGAAGCGGTTGCGGGACAGGTGCCGGAGCCGCTCGGCTTCCTGCGGCAGGTGCCGTATCTCGATCTCGTCGTCTCCGCCAACATCCTCTCGCAGATCAGCGTCGGCGCCCGCTGGCGACTGAAAGCCGAGGGACGGAGTTCTGAGGCTGACATCGTGCTACCCGCCCTCATCCGCGCCCATCTCGACGGACTGGCCATGGTTTCGGCAAAAACCTGCCTGATCACGGATGTCTCCTATTGCACGCAGGACAAAGCCGGAAAGATTCTGGAGGAGCACGATCTTCTGGCCGGCGTGCCCGTGCCCGCCCACGACCGCAGCTGGGACTGGCCGGTGGTGCCGTTCGAGGAGGCTGGCGGCGCGTACCGGGCCGTGCATCGGGTGGTGGCGGGGTGATGGCGCGGGCAGGAGCCAAGCCACAGCGCGTGCCGCCCCCTCATCCGCCTGCCGGCACCTTCTCCCCGAGGGGAGAAGGGAGTGTGCGGCCGCCTGCCTGCCGTGACCACAGACAGTTTCGCCCGCGTCCCCTGCCCGTGGCTTGCCGCCACGCCAGCGGTTCGCTTCTCCCCTCGGGGAGAAGGGGGCGCGGAGCGACGGATGAGGGGGCGGATTGCACCGGCGCCCACGCTCATCAATTGGCGCTCCAGGGATTGGCGGCCTGACAAGGGGCATGAAATGCATTGTCCAGCCGCTATAAATCCCCTAGATTCATGCCATGCGCCACCTCGCCCAACTTTTGATGGTTCTGTCGATTGTCCTGCAAGGGATCATGCCGGCCATGGCAATGCAGGTGGTGGCCCCGATGCCGCATCATCAGAGCGCGCAGTCCCATCATCACGGCCATGGGGCGGATAAGGTTGAGCTGGCAGGCGATGCGGCGGCGGATCATTGCCCCACATGCAAACCCATGCATGCCATGACCTGCTGTTCCGCCTCCCTCTGCGGCACCTGCCTGTCGCCCATGCCGGTGGTGACTCAAGGGCAGACAAAAATCCTGCCGCTGCGTTATCCCCTTGCCCGCGTGGCACAGATGCTGGCCGGCGCGCCCGATCCGCTGGTTCCCCCGCCCCGCGTCTGACCGTTTGCGATGAATAGGCCTATCCGGCCTTTTTTCCATCCATATGTTTCAGACAAAGGGAAATCCCCATGAAGACCAGACTGCTTTCGGCTGCCTTCACCGCAGCGCTCATTTCTGCCGCCCCGCTTCTCAGCCCTGCCGCGATGGCGCAGGATATGCCCGCCCATGCCGGACATGGCGAGATGAAAGGCACCATGAAGGGACAGATGCCAAAGACGGCGGACACGCCCTCCACCCGCGCCTTCCAGGCCGCCAACCAGAAAATGCACATGGATATGGCGGTGAAATACACCGGAGATACCGATGTGGATTTCGTCCGCTCGATGATCCCGCACCATCAGGGCGCCATCGATATGGCCCGCGTGGAACTGGAGCACGGCAAGGACCCAAAGATCCGTGCGCTGGCTGAAGCGGTGATCCAAGCGCAGGAGGCTGAAATCGCCGATATGAAGGCCTGGCTGAAAAGCCGCGGCCAGTAAGGAAAGGCAGGCAGAGCCCGGAGCAATGGCGCCTGCCAGCGCCATTGCCTTGCCGCCGCCGGGCGTTAGGGTAGAGTGACGGAAAACCCGGGAGGTTGCCCATGACGATCCGCCCATTGACCGTGATCGGTTTTGATGCCGACGACACGCTCTGGCAGAACGAGCAGTTCTATCGCCTGACGGAAACCCATTTTCGCGATCTGCTGACGGAATTTGCCGAGGGCGAGCATGTGTCCGAGCGGCTGCTGGAAGCGGAAAAACGCAACCTTGCCCATTACGGTTTCGGCAT
>JAIXTO010000061.1 GCA_027483885.1 Rhizobiaceae bacterium | reverse complement strand
GGCATGGGCTTTTCGCAGCATTCCGGCATGGTCATCTGCGCCGATGGCACGGATGATGCCGCGCGCCGTCTGGAGCGCGTGCTCTGGAACGATCCGGCAACCGGCGTGATGCGCCACGCGGATGCGGGTTATGACGTGGCACTCGATTGCGCCAAGGAAAAAGGTCTTCGCCTGCCCGGCATTCTGGGCAATTGAGGATGCAGATTCTGAGAGCTGAAAACTACAGGCGCATGCCGTGGAAAAACGGCGGCGGCGAGACGGCGGAAATCGCCGTCTTTCCGCCGGAGGCGCCGCTTGACGCCTTCGATTGGCGCATCAGCAAGGCAACGGTTGCCTGCGATGGTGACTTTTCGCTGTTTCAGGGCGTGGATCGCACGCTGACGATCCTGTCGGGCGCCGGCATGATCCTGACGGTGGACGGCCAGCCGGAGGTGACGCTGACGCGCAAATCCGACCCGCTGGCATTTCGTGCAGACGTTGCGACCTCGGCCGTTCTGGTCGATGGCACGGTGATCGATCTCAACGTCATGACCCGGCGGGGACGCCTGCGCCATAGTGTACATCGTCTGTCTCTGCCACTCGATCTGCCGTCATCCCCTTTCCTCCGCGCGCTCTTCTGCACGGAGGGAAAGATGGTGCTGGAATGGTCAGGCGGTGCCACAACATTGCAGACCTGGGACTGCCTTCTTCTCGAGGACGGCGATCCGCCGATATCGGTCGAGGGATGGGCCGGCGTCATCCTCGTCGAGATCAACGCGGAGGGCTGAACCGCCCTCAGCTGCTGCGGCGGTGCAAAAGCGTAAAACGCGTGTCGATCACGCTCTGGGCCGGCGGCTCGCGGCCGGCCATGTGGTCGATGATGAGGCGGGCTGCTTCCTTGCCGATCAGGTCTCCCGACGGGCGAATGGTGGTGAGCGAGGGATTGCAGGCACCACTAAAGCTCAGATCGCCAAAGCCCATCACCGCCAGCCGGTCCGGCACGGCAATGCCCAGCCGCTCGCATTCGAACAAGGCGCCGAGCGCAATATGGTCGTTCGAGCAGGCAACGCCGTCGGTCAGGGGCCTCGTCTGCATCGCTTCAGACAGCAGCATCGCGCCCACGTCTGCCGAAGCCGGCGCCGGATGCTGCATGACGTCGACCGAAACGCCGGCCTCCCCGGCTGCGGCCAAAAATCCGTCGCAACGCTGTCTGGCGCGCTGATCCTCATGCATGCGAGCGCCGAGATAAAGCAGATGCTGACGTCCCTGCTGGATCAGGTGGCGGGCGGATGCCGCCCCGACCTCGGCATGGTGGAAGCCGACAGCGGTTTCGATCTGCGGCCCGCCCAGTTCCCAGATCTCGATGACAGGCACCGGTGAATGCGACAGCATGCGCCGGGTCGCATCGCTATGGGCAAGGCCCGTCAACACGATGGCTGCCGGCGACCAGGATAAGGCGGTGCGCACCAGATCCTCCTCTTCCCGCTCGTCATATTCGGTATGGCCGAGGATAACCTGCAGCCGCTCCCGGCGAAGCGCCGTCTGCATGGAGGACACGGTTTCGGCAAAAAAGGCGTTTCGCACGGAAGGCACGATAATGCTGACCGCGCGCGAGCTTGCCGCAGCAAGACCGCCTGCCATGAGATTGGGCACATAATTCAGCTTGTCGATGGCATGGGCGATCGCGCTGCCGGCGCTTGCCGATACGGCTTCGGGACGTCGCAGGTAGAGCGAAACGGTCGACGGCGAGACCTTGGCATGCTCGGCCACATCGGTCATGGTGATGCTTTGCATCTTGCGGCGTCGCCGCTGAGGGCGCTCCAGTCCAGACTTCAGATGATCGGCCATGTCCACCCCTGCATAGCGCTGCGACGATATTTTTTAACTCTTTGCATCCCATGCGGCAATCGAATTCTAACGTCTTTAGTGAGAATACGATGTTATTTAACGATAAAATCGTCCTTTCTGTCGTCCTTGTTCACAACACCAAGAAAGCCCGAAACAGGCATTGCATTTATAAATCGTAGCGCTATGATTTGCCGCAATGGGATAAAGCAGGATTTCGACGTCCTGCGTTCGGGAGGAACGGATGGCTTCGGTCAGTCTTCGCAAGCTTGAAAAGAGCTATGGCTCGCTTCGCATCGTCAAGGGTATCGACCTCACCATCGAGGATGGCGAGTTCGTGGTGTTTGTCGGCCCGTCGGGCTGCGGCAAGTCCACGACGCTGCGTATGGTGGCGGGCCTGGAATCGATCAGCGGCGGCGAGGTTCTGATCGGCGATCGCGTCGTCAACAAGCTTGCCCCGCGCGAGCGTGACATCGCCATGGTCTTCCAGGATTACGCGCTTTATCCGCACAAGACCGTGCGCGAAAACATGGGTTTCAGCCTGAAGGTGCGCGGCGTTGCCGTGAAGGATGCCGAAAGCCGTATCGGCGAGGCCGCCGAAATGCTCGGCATCGCGCATCTGCTCGACCGGAAACCCGGACAGCTCTCCGGCGGTCAGCGCCAGCGCGTGGCCATGGGCCGCGCCATCGTGCGCCGTCCGCAGGTTTTTCTGTTCGATGAACCCCTGTCGAACCTTGATGCCAAGCTGCGCGGCCAGGTGCGTACCGAAATCAAGCGCCTGCACCAGCAGATCGGCACGACAATCATCTATGTCACCCATGACCAGGTCGAGGCGATGACGCTGGCGGACCGCATCGTCATCCTGCGCGGTGGCGATATCGAGCAGGTCGGCACACCGGACGAGGTCTATAACCAGCCGCAAAGCGTCTTTGTCGGCGGTTTTGTCGGCTCGCCCGCGATGAATTTCGCCAAGGTGACCGTCGATGGTGATGCGCTGCGCTTTGCCAATGGCGACCGCCTGCCGCTGTCGGGCCTCAACCGCGGCCGTGACGGCGCCATGGAAGGGCGCGAGCTGATCGTTGGCATCCGGCCTGAACATTTCGTAACGCTTGCCGATCCGGCCATGACGCTTTCGGCGCGCGTCCAGGTCGTCGAACCCCTCGGCTCCGATACGCTTGTGCATTTCCAGATCGGCGGTGAGACGCTGACGGCGCGCATGCCGCCGGAAATGCGCCCTGCGGTCGGCAGCGAAATGCGCCTGGGGCTTGATCCGTCCAAGGTTCATCTCTTTGATGCCAAGACCGAGCGCACGATCGCCTGATCCGCACTGGACAAGGCCAGATTTCACATGCTCCGAACGCGGGGGAGAACACGGGCCCGCGGACAGACTTACCGTTTTGGGAGGACGACATGAACGAAAAGATTTCCACCGCAGCCCTGGCTCTGTTTGCCGGAATGGCCGCCATCGCGCAGCCGGCCTTTGCCGATACAGAGCTGAAAGTCTATATTTCCAGCCAGCATCAGCCGCAGGTCTGGCGCCAGATTCTCGATAAATACGAGGCTGCCAATCCCGGCACGAAGGTTTCGATCGAAACCGGCGGCAACACCTCGGAAGCGCAGGCGCAGTATCTGAACACCATCATGTCGGCCAAGGACAGCTCGCTCGACGTGCTGATCCTCGACGTCATCCGCCCGGCGCAGTTTGCCGCAGCCGGCTGGACGAGCCCATTTGCGGGCAAGGACATGTCGGTCTATCTGCCGGCCTATGCCGAAGCCAATACGGTGGACGGCAAGGTCGTCGCCCTGCCCGCCTTTGCCGATTCGATGTTCCTCTATTACCGCAAGGATCTTCTGGAAAAACATGGCATCCAGCCGCCCAAGACCTGGGACGAGCTGACGGCCGCCGTCAAGAAGATCAATGGCGCTGAAAACAACCCCGAACTGCAGGGCCTGTCCTTCCAGGGCAAGGCGATCGAAGGTGCCGTCTGCACCTTCCTCCTGCCTTACTGGAGCCAGGGCAAGTCGCTGGTCAACAACGGCAAGCTGACCTTCGACAAGGACGCGGCCGTAAAATCGCTAAAACTCTGGAAGGGTTTTGTCGATAACGGCGTGGCCAAGAAGAACATTGCCGAAGTGGCAACGGACGACACCCGCAAGGAATTCCAGGCCGGCAACGCCATCTTCGCCGTCAACTGGTCCTATGCCTGGGCACAGTCGCAGGGCAAGGAATCGGCGGTTGCCGGAAAGGTCGGCGTTGCCCGCCTTCCCGCGATTGCCGGCGGCGAGCAGGCCACCTGCCTCGGCGGCTGGGAATGGGGCGTTTCGGCGTATTCCACCCATCAGGATGAGGCCAAGAAGCTTGTCGAATACCTGTCGAGCAAGGATTCGTCCAAGTTCATGGCGGTCAACGGCTCGCTGCTGCCGACCTATCCCGATCTCTACAAGGATGCAGACGTTCTGAAGGCTGCCCCCTGGTTTGCCGATGCGCTGCAGGTGGTTGAGACCGCAAAGCCGCGTCCGGTCACGCCGCGCTACAACGAGGTCAGCGAAACGGTCCGCACCACCGTCAACGCGGTTCTCGCCGGGGTCATGACGCCGGAAGATGGCGCTGCCCAGATCGAAGCGCGCCTGAAGCGCATCCTGCGCTAAGCCCTGCATCAGAAATCCGGGAAGGACGCCAAAGGGCGCCCTTCCCCTCATCCGACACGCATCCGGGCGGCCTCATCGCCGCCCCGGCGCCTGTCCTTTGACCAAAAAGCCAATCGCGGGAGATGCGACGGTGACATCCTTGACCACCACAGACGGTCTAGAGAAACGGCAACCGGCCTGGACGAAGATGCTCGATCTCAGCGACCGCGCGCTTGCCGTGCTGCTTTTAGCGCCGGCTGCCATCCTCTTGTCGCTGATCATCGTCTATCCGGTCCTGCGGCTTCTCTATACCAGCTTCTTTTCGCTCTCGCTGACATCAGGCCTACCCGCCGAGTTCGTCGGGCTGGAAAACTATCAGCTGATGATCGAGGATCCGGTGTTTTGGGAAACCACCTGGAATACCGTTCTGATCACGCTGATCACGGTGCCTGGCGCGCTGTTTGTCGGGCTTGGGCTTGCGCTTCTTGCCAACCTGCCCTTTGGCATGCAGTGGCCAGTGCGCCTGTCGCTGCTCATTCCCTGGGCGCTGCCGCTCTCGTTTGCGGGCCTGATCTTTGCCTGGTTCTTCCATTCGGAATATGGCGTGGTGAACGATGTGCTGGCGCGCTTCGGTTTTCCCGGCGTCATCTGGTTCAATTCGCCCAATCTCGCCTTTGCCGCGATCTGTCTCACCATCGTCTGGAAGACCTCTTCCTTCATGGCGCTGATCATTCTGGCCGGGCTGCAGACCATTCCGCGTTCGCTCTATGAAGCAGCCGATGTGGATGGTGCAGGCCGCATTCGCCAGTTCTTCGAAATCACCCTGCCGCTTTTGAAACCGGCTATCGTCGTGGCGCTGATCTTCCGCACCATCACCGCGCTGCAGACGTTTGACATCCCTTTCATGATGACAGGCGGCGGGCCGGGCACATCCACGGCAACGCTTGCCATGTATATCCACCAGAACACCGTGTCCTTCCTCGATCTCGGCTACGGCTCGGCGCTTGCCGTCGTGATGTTCGCGCTCTCCATGTGCGTGACCGCCGTTTACCTGCGCATTATCAGGACCAAGGAGTAACCCATGAGCCAGGTCGCCGCCTCTGGGGCCAACTCGTTCTTTTCCGGCAAGCCGTTGCGCTTCATCGCCGCCACCATCCTTCTGGTGAACGGCATGTTTCCGGCACTCTGGATCCTCTTCACATCGCTGAAGACGGAAGCGGAGCTGACGGTGAAGCCGATCACCTGGCTGCCGCATACGCCCACGCTTGCCAATTACATGCAGGCCTTTTCCGACCAGCCGCTGCATGTCTTCCTGTTCAACAGCTTCATGGTGGCGCTGCTCTCCACCTGCCTGACGCTGCTCGTCTCGGTGCTGGCCGCCTACGCTCTGGCGCGCCTCAACCTCAAATATCGTGGCCTCATCCTGTCGCTGATCATTGCGGTGTCCACGTTCCCGCTCGTCACGCTGCTGGTGCCGCTGTTTGAGATCATGCGGGCGCTGAACCTTCTGAACACCTGGATCGCGCTGATCCTGCCCTATACCGTCCTGTCGCTGCCGGTTTGCACGCTGATGCTCGTTTCCTTCTTCGAGGGCATTCCGCGCGATCTGGAAAACGCCGCGATGATCGATGGCTGCACCCGCATGGGCGCGCTGTTCAAGGTGGTCGTGCCGCTCTGCGCACCGGGCGTCTTCACCGCCGGCATTCTGGCCTTCGTTAATGCCTGGGATGAGTTCCTGCTGGCGCTGTCGTTCAATTCCAATCCGGCGCTTCGCACGCTTCCCGTTGGCATCCAGCTCTATCAGGGCGAGTTCGCTTTCCCCTGGCCGGTGATTTCGGCAGCCCTCGTCGTCGGCATCGTGCCGGTCGCGATCCTCATCGTCATTTTCCAGGAACGGGTCGTCTCCGGCCTCACCTCCGGCGGCATCAAGGGATAAGCGACATGACCAAGCGTAAGGAATTGTCAGAACTGCGCAGCCAGCGCTGGTTCGCCTCCGATGACATGCGCGGTTTTGCCCACCGCCAGCGCACCCAGCAGATGGGCATGCGCCGCGACGAGTTCATGGGACGGCCCGTGATCGGCATCATCAACACCTGGAGCGAGATGAGCCCGTGCCACGCGCATCTGCGCGACCGGGCCGAAGCGGTCAAACGCGGTGTCTGGCAGGCGGGCGGTTATCCCGTGGAAATGCCGGCGCTTTCCGTCGGCGAGGTGATGGTAAAGCCGACCACCATGCTCTACCGCAATTTTCTCGCCATGGAATGCGAGGAGCTGCTGCGCTCGCACCCGATCGATGGTGCGGTACTGCTCGGCGGATGCGACAAGTCCACGCCGGCGCTGATCATGGGCGCCATCTCCATGGATATTCCGGTGATCTATTGCCCGGCAGGTCCGATGTCGAACGGCCAGTGGCGCGGCATCAAGACGGGTGCCGGCACCCATACGAAGAAATACTGGGACGAACTGCGCGCCGGCAACATCACCCAGGATGACTGGGTGGATCTCGAAAGCCGCATGACCCGTTCGGCTGGCACCTGCAACACCATCGGCACCGCCTCGACCATGACCTCCATCGTCGATGCCATGGGGCTGACGCTCTCGGGCGCTTCCTCGATCCCGGCCACCGACAGCGGCCATCCACGCATGGCATCCGAATGCGGCGTGCGCATCGTCGAGATGGTCTGGGAGGACTTGAAACCTTCCGACATCCTCAACAAGGCAAGTTTTGAAAATGGGTTGGTCGCCTATATGGCGCTCGGCGGCTCCACCAATGCCGCCGTGCATCTGGTGGCGATGGCACGCCGCGCCCAGGTGGACCTGACGCTCGATGACATGTCGGCCATGGCCGCCAAGGTGCCCGTTGCGGCAAATGTCTTTCCATCAGGCGAATATCTGATGGAGGACTTCTACTTTGCCGGCGGGCTGAATGCCCTGCTGCGCAAGTACCAGCATCATCTCGATCTCTCCCGTCCCACAGTCAACGGCAAGACAATCGGCGAAAACATCGCGACTGCCGATTGCTGGAACGATGACGTGATCCGTGGCGAGGACAATCCGGTCGTGCCGCTTTCGCGCGGAAAAACGCTGGAAGTGCTGCGCGGCAATCTCGCCCCCAATGGCGCAGTGATGAAATCCTCTGCCGCCAATCCGAAGTTCTTAAAGCATGTCGGCCCGGCCATCGTCTTTGACGATCCCGCCACCATGAACAAGACGCTCGACCAGGCGGACCTCGATATCACGGAAAATACCGTCATCATCCTGCGCAACGCCTGCCCGGTCGGCGCGCCCGGCATGCCGGAATGGGGCAACCTGCCGATCCCGAAGAAGCTGCTGAAGCAGGGCGTGCGCGACATGGTGCGCATCTGCGACGGGCGCATGAGCGGCACGCATTACGGCACCTGCATCCTGCATGTCTCGCCGGAAGCGGCCATCGGTGGACCGCTGGCGCTGGTGAAGACCGGCGATCTCATCGAGCTGGATGTGGCCGCCGGCACCATCAACATGCGGGTGGACGATGCGGAAATCGCCCGCCGCCGCGCTGAATGGACCCCGACGGCCCGTATCTACGAACGCTCCTTTGCCGCCCTTTACCAGCAACATGTCAGCCAGGCGGATGAGGGCTGCGACTTCGACTTTCTCGGCGGCACGGCCAAGGTGCCGGACCCGGTCATTTTTTAAAGGATCTTTGTCCATGAGCACGCTCAACCCCTTCAAGTCCTGGCTGTCGGACAAGACCCGCGCCACCCCGCTCGGCACATGGCTGATGGCGGCGGCGCCCGCGACTGCCGAAGCGCTCGGTTATGCGGGTTTCGATTTCCTCGTCGTCGACATGGAGCATGTGCCGATCGAGGTGTCCGATCTCACGCATATCCTGCGCGCCATCGGCTGCACGCCGGCAGATGCGGTGGTGCGTCTTGCCTGGAACGATCAGGTTCTCGTCAAGCGCTGCATGGATGCCGGTGCCCGCACCGTCATGCTGCCCTTCGTGCAGACGGCGGAAGAGGCAAAGGCCGCCGCCTCCTACACCCGTTATCCGCCGCATGGCATTCGCGGCGTTGCCGCCGTTCATCGCGGCTCGAAGTTCGGCACCATTCCGGATTACTTGAAGAACGCCAATAACGACGTCTGCACCATCGTGCAGCTGGAAACACCGGAGGCCATCGAACGCCTGCCGGAAATTGCCGCCGTCGAGGGCATCGATGCGCTCTTCGTCGGTCCGGGCGATCTGTCGGCTGCCATGGGCCATATCGGCAATATCGCCCATCCCGAAGTCCAGGCGCTGATCGAAAAGGCCGCAAAGGATGCCCACGCTGCCGGCAAGCCGGTCGGCATTGTCGGCCCGAACCCCGACATGGTGAAGCGCTTCATCGGTTATGGTTATGACTTTGCCGCCATCGCCTCGGATGTCGCCATGATGACCGGTCGTGCCAATGACTGGCTCGGCCAGATGAAGGGCGAAGCAAAACCTGCGACGTCCGCCCCTGCCGCGGCCTATTGAGGTGGCGAGCGTGCAAGCCGGTTTCGAACGCGTTCTCGATGTGAAAACCTTGCTCGGCGAATGCCCCCTGTGGTCGGTCGCCGAAGAAGTGCTCTATTTCGTCGACATCAAGCAGAGCCGCATCCATCGCTTCGATCCGGCTTCCGGCGCGCTTGGCACGATCACCCTGCCGGAAGAGGTGGGATGTATCGGTCTGGCGCTGGGCGGCGGTTTCGTGGCCGGTCTGCGCTCCGGCCTCTGGCTGATTTCTGCCGAGGGTGACCTCATCCGAAAGCTGGCCGACAATCCCGAGGACCAGTCCGTCAGCCGCTTCAACGACGGCATGGTGGACCCCGCAGGCCGTTTCATCGCCGGCACCGTGGACGAGACGCGCGAGCGCGGCACGGCAAGTCTTTACCGTTATGACAGCCGTGGGCTGGAAAAGTTGGCGGGAGACCTGTTCACCTCCAATGGCGTTGCCTTTTCGCCGGATGGCCGACGCCTCTATCATTCCGATACGCTGCGTTATTCGCTCTATACCTATGATTATGACGCCGCGTCCGGCGCTGCCACCAACCGGCAGCTCTTTGCAAAATTCGGCTCCGACACCGACAAGGGCCGCCCCGACGGCGGTGCCGTCGATGCCGAGGGCTGTTACTGGACAGCGCTTTTCGAAGGTGGCCGCGTCCAATGTTATGCGCCGGATGGCACGCTTATGGCCGAATATCCGGTTCCGGCCAAATGCCCGACCATGGTCACCTTCGGCGGCGCGGATCTGAGAACGCTCTACTGCACCTCAGCCAGCGTCGGCCGGCCCAACGAAGAACTCGCCGAATATCCGCTTTCAGGCGCGCTGTTTGCCATGCGCACGGAAACGCCCGGCCTGCCAAAATCCCTGTTCAACCCAGACATCTGAGACCTGCAATGTCCGCCTCCTACGATACCGTCCGTTATGCCTCACTCGAAAACCGTCACGTCCTGATCACCGGCGGTGCCTCGGGCATTGGCGAGGAAATGGTCAAGGCCTTCCGCAACCAGGGCGCCCGCGTCTCCTTCCTCGACATTGATGCGACCGCAGGTGCCGCGACCGCAGAGGCAAGCGGCGCGAACTTCAAGCCTTGCGACGTCACGGATATTTCAGCCCTTCGCGAAACAATTGCCGCCTTCGAAGCGGAACAAGGCACCGTTGACGTTCTCCTCAACAATGCCGGCAAGGATGACCGCCACGCCATGGCAGAGGTCGAGCCGGACTATTGGCACCGCGCGCTGGCGCTCAATCTCGACCATCAGTTTTTTGCCACGCAGGCTGTAACGCAAGCCATGGCGGAAAAGGGTGGCGGATCGGTCATCATGCTGGGCTCCATTTCGTGGATGCGCGGCCGCCCCGGCATGGTGGGTTATACGACGGCGAAGGCCGCCATCAACGGCATGACGAAGACCTTGGCGCGCGAGCTTGGCCCCTCCGGCATCCGCGTCAATTGCATCGTGCCGGGCGCCATCGTGACCGAACGCCAGCTGGCGCTCTGGACCAGTCCGGAGCAGAACCAGCAGTTCATCGACCTGCAGGCGCTGAAGTTTCGCCTCGATGCGAGCCACGTGGCCCGCCTTGCCCTTTTCCTCGGCTCCGACGAGAGCGCCGGCTGCACCGGCGCCAATTTCGTCGTCGATGCCGGCCTCACCCAGAACTGAAAGCCATGTCCATGAAACTCGACCTCATCCCCGGCGGCTTTACCCTTACGCTCAACGGCCGCGAAATTCTGCGCCACACCGCCGCCGCCCCTGCCTTGTTCGTCGGGCGCGGGATTGAGCGCATGGACATGTATCGCGGCAATTTCGATATCGAGGATTACGTGGTCGAGCGCGTGGCGCTTTGCCATGCCGAGATCGTCGATGACCGCATCGAACTGGCGACCGGCATGGGCCAGCCGGCAAGATTTTGCCTGCGCCTTGCCGGCAACCACGTTTTGACGGAGACGATGGACGCCGCCATAAACCGGCTCTGGATCCGCCTTGTTGCCGAAGACGGCGAACATGTCTGGGGCGGCGGCGAGCAGATGTCCTATTTCGACATGCGCGGCCGCAAATTTCCCCTCTGGACTTCCGAGCCCGGCGTCGGGCGCGACAAGTCGAGCGAAATCACCTTCAAGGCGGATGTGACGGGCAAGTCCGGCGGCGATTATTACAACACCAATTATCCGCAGCCGACCTATATCTCGTCCCGCCGTTATGCGACGCATGTGGAAACCACCGCCTATTCCGTTTTCGATTTTAGCCGGGGCGAATTTCACGAGATCGAGATCTGGGCCATTCCCGAGCGTCTGGAATTTTTTGCGGCAGATACATTCGTGGCGCTGGTCGGGCAGCTTTCCGCGCGCTTCGGCCGGCAACCGCAGCTTCCCGACTGGGTCTATGGCGGCGCAATCCTTGGCTTGAAGGACGGCGAAAACTCCTTTGCCCGTATGGAGACGATGCGAGCGGCGGGCGTAAAGGTCTCCGGCCTCTGGTGCGAGGATTGGGTGGGTCTTCGCCACACCTCCTTTGGCGCCCGACTGTTCTGGGACTGGCAGGCCAACGAGGCACGTTATCCGAACCTGCGCCAGAAAATTGCGCAGCTGCAGGATGATGGCATCCGCTTCCTCGGGTATGTAAACCCCTATCTCTGCGTGGATGGCCCCCTCTTCCCGGTTGCCGAAGCCCAGGGCTATTTTGCGACCGACGATGCCGGCAAAACCGCGCTGGTGGATTTCGGCGAATTCGATTGCGGCGTGGTCGATTTCACCAATCCGGAGGCTGCCGACTGGTTTGCCGAAGAGGTCATCGGCAAGAACATGCTGGATTTCGGGCTTTCCGGCTGGATGGCCGATTTCGGCGAATATCTGCCGATCGACGTCCACCTGAAGAACGGCATCGATGCCAAGCTGATGCACAATGCCTGGCCGACGCTCTGGGCCGAAGTGAACGCCAAGGCCGTAGAGAGCCGCGGCAAGACCGGCGACGCACTGTTCTTCATGCGCGCGGGCTTTACCGGCGTTCAGGCCCATTGCCCGCTGCTCTGGGGCGGTGACCAGTCGGTGGATTTCTCCCGCCATGACGGGCTTGTCACCGTGATGTGCGGTGCGCTGTCGTCGGGCCTTCTCGGCAATGCCTATCACCATTCGGATATCGGCGGTTACACCAGCCTGTTCGGCAATGTCCGCACGGCCGAACTCATCATGCGCTGGGCGGAAATGGCAGCCTTTACCGCCGTCATGCGCAGCCATGAGGGTAACCGTCCGCGCGACAACCTGCAGATCGACCAGGACCCGCAGGTTTTGGCCCATTTTGCCCGCATGACAGGCATTTACGTGCATCTGGCGCCATACCTGAAGGTGCTGTCTGCAGAAGCTGCCGAAACCGGCCTGCCGGTACAGCGCCCGCTCTTCCTCCACCATGAGGACGACCGGGAAACCTACGCGATCCAGGATGCCTATCTCTACGGCCGTGACCTGCTGGTGGCTCCGGTCTGGCAGGCAGGCGAAACGACCCGGCACGTCTACCTGCCAGGTGGCGAGGCCTGGGTGCATGTCTGGAGTGGCGCCGAACACACGGGCGGCCAGACGATCACGGTGGATGCACCGCTTGGCTCCCCGCCGGTCTTCTACCGCAAGGGCGCCGATAAGGCCGCCTTGTTTGATGCCTTGAGGACGCTCTGAGCATGGAGCCCCAGGGCCTTGCCGGCCTGCTCGTGATTGCCTTCGTTGCGGCCTATACGCAAACACTGACCGGTTTTGCGCTCGGCCTCATCATGATGGGAGGCGTCGGGCTGACCGGCGTCATTCCGCTCACCGACGCAGCCGTGCTGGTCAGCATTCTCGTCGTGGTCAATGCTGCGCAGGTGCTGGCAAAGGGCTGGCGGGATATTGCCGTGGTGCAGTTTCTGCCGGCGCTTGCCGCAAGCCTCGTCTTTCTCGGCCTCGGTTACTGGCTGCTCGGCCTGATGGTGGCCAACTCGCTGGACTGGCTGAAGCTGGTGCTCGGGATCGTCATCGTCGCCTCCAGCATCCAGCTGTCGCTGAAGCCGGCGCCGCTTGCCGTGCCGTCGGGACGCGCCTCGTTTGTCGGCTTCGGAGCGGTGGCCGGCATCATGGGGGGCCTGTTTTCCACGGCGGGGCCGCCATTGATCTATCATTTCTACCGCCAGCCGCTGAAGCCCGCGGCCGTGCGCGAAACGCTGGTGGCGATCTTTGCCGTCAATGCGCTGATCCGCCTCGGGCTGGTCGCGGCAACCGGACGCCTGCCCTCTGCCGCCTTCTGGCCCGCACTGCTTGCCGTTCCCGTCGTGATGGCAGCCACCTATCTTGCGCGGCGCCATCCGCCGCCGCTATCGCCGCTTTCCCTGCGGCGCATGGCTTTTCTGATGCTGTTCCTGTCGGGCCTGTCGCTTGCCACGCCGACGCTCGTTCACGTGCTGGCCGGTGCGCCATGAGCGAAGGCTGGCGCAAAAGCCGGTGCACAGGGCTTTTGCCGGCTGCCATTTATGCTACCAAGATAACACTGTCGTTGGGAGCGACGGGGACGGAGGAGTTGATGTCAGCCATGCCGGTGCGCCGCAAGGCTTGCCTGCGGCGTGCATACGTGACCGGCACTTCCAACCAGAATTTTTTAAAGGATCGGTTCGACGCACCGATCTCTCCATGATCTGCACGCCATGACGGAAACGGGATCTGCCGCATGAAGGATTATATTCTCGCCATCGACCAGGGCACCACGTCCACCCGCTCGATCATCTTCGACCGCGCCTACAAGAGCCGGGGCGCCGGCCAGATGGAATTTGCCCAGCATTTTCCGCAGTCCGGCTGGGTGGAGCATGAGGCCGAGGATCTCTGGACGACGACGCTTGAGACAGCGCGCAAGGCCATGGAAACGGCCGGCGTCACCGCCGCAGACATTGCCGCCATCGGCATCACCAACCAGCGTGAAACGGCGCTTGTCTGGGACCGGCGCACCGGCAAGGCCATTCACCGTGCCATCGTCTGGCAGGATCGGCGCACCGCCGAGCATTGCGCAAAACTGCGGGAGGAAGGTCATTCCGATCTGGTGGCCGAGCGGACGGGCCTCCTCATCGACCCCTATTTTTCCGCCACCAAGATCGCCTGGATTCTCGAAAATGTCTCAGGTGCGCGCGAAGCCGCTGAAGCCGGGCATCTCGCTTTCGGCACCGTCGACAGCTGGCTCATCTACAAGATGACCGGCGGCAAACGCCATGTCATCGACGTGACGAACGCCTCGCGCACCATGCTGTGCAACATCGGCACGGCCGCATGGGATGACGACCTGCTGCAGCTGTTTGACATTCCGCGCTCCATGCTGCCGGAAATCCTCTCCAATATCGATGAATTCGGCGAAACGGATCCGGACCTTTTCGGCGGCGCCATTGCCATTCGCGGTGTGGCCGGCGACCAGCAGGCGGCCGTCATCGGTCAGGCCTGCTTCACGCCGGGCATGATGAAATCCACCTATGGCACTGGCTGCTTTGCGCTTTTGAATACCGGCCGGGATCGCGTCGCCTCGAAGAACCGGCTGCTCACCACCATCGCCTATCGCCTTGATGGCGAGATTCATTATGCGCTGGAAGGCTCGATCTTCATCGCGGGCGCTGCCGTGCAATGGCTGCGCGACGGGCTGAAGATGATCGGTAAGGCATCGGAGACGGCGGAGCTGGCGGCAAAGGCCGATCCGGGCCAGAACGTCTATCTTGTGCCGGCCTTTACCGGTCTTGGCGCACCGTGGTGGGATGCGGAAGCGCGCGGCGCCATGTTTGGCATGACGCGCAATACAGGCCCTGCCGAATTTGCCCGGGCAGCGCTTGAAGCCGTCTGCTTCCAGACGCGTGATCTGCTCGGCGCCATGCGCAAGGACTGGCCGGGAGAAGGCGATACGCTGTTGCGCGTTGATGGCGGCATGGCGGCCAACGACTGGACCATGCAGCGGCTTGCCGACATTCTGGGCGTTCCCGTCGATCGCTCGGATTCGTCCGAGGTGACGGCGCTCGGGGCCGCCTGGCTTGCGGGCCATGGTGCCGGCATCTGGCCGGACCGGGACGGCTTTGCTGCCGATTGGCACCGCGAGCGCCAGTTCACGCCCTCAATGCAGGCCGGCGAACGCCGCCGCCTCCTTGATGGCTGGGATTCGGCGGTAAAATGCACCCTCGCCTTCGGCCACTAGATTTTAGATTGCGGCTAGGCGACACGATGCCGGAGCGTTAAGATCGCCCCATTCAACATCGTGCGCCTTCCCATCCTCATCATCGTTCTGTCCAAGGTTTATCCGCATGTTCAAGCCCAACCACCTGAAAGCCCGCCTTCTTGCCGGAGACGCCGCATACGGCTGCTGGGTGGGCGGCGGATCGCCGACGAACTGCGAAATCCTCGGCCATCTCGGCTTTGATTTCCTGCTTGCCGACCATGAGCATGGCATTGGCGAAACCCGCGATATCGTGGATGCGCTGCGCGCCATCGAATCCACGCCGACGCCGGCCGTGGTGCGCGTTCCCTGGAATGATCATGTGTTCTTGAAGCGCGTCATCGATGCGGGCGTGCAATCGGTGATGATCCCGCAGGTGGATACGCCAGAGGCCGGCGTGGAGGCCGTCAAGGCCTGCCTTTATCCGCCGCAGGGCATTCGCGGTTATGCGGCAAGCGTGGTGCGTGCCTCCAGCTATGGCACGGCGCCGGATTATCTGGAAAAGGCCAATGCCAACATGCTGATCGTGTTGCAGCTGGAATCCTACACCGCCGTCGAGCATGCGGCTGAAATCTCGGCGATCGAGGGTGCCGATATCATCTTCATCGGCATCAACGATCTCGCCGGCTCCGTCGGCCGGCTGGGCCAGACCGGCCATCCGGAAGTGCAGGCGCTCGCCCGCAAGGCCGAACGCGACATTCTCGCTGCCGGCAAGATCATGGGCACCGTGCCGAATGCCGGCGCCAATGTGCATGAGCTGCTGGAGCGCGGTTATCGCTTCATTCCCGGCCCCTATGACGTGGCGCTGCTGCGCGACAGCGGCCTTGCCGCGATGGGCGAATACCGCGCCATCCAGGAGGCTCGCGCCAAGGGCGAGGCACCGCCGGTGATTGCCGCTGCCTCCTACTGAGCAGAAGCATTGAGCGCCTTGCGGCGCAGCAGCATGCCGAAGAGGTCGCGCGGCTCGTCCGGATCGGCCAGAAGATCGAGCATGTCGAAATGGTCTGTGCCGGTAAGTCTGTCGCGCACATAGCGCAGCGCTGAAAAATCTTCCGTGGCAAAACCAACGCTGTCGAAAAGGGTGATCTGCTGTGCTGCGCGCCGGCCGGGCTTCAAGCCCGCAATCACCTGCCAAAGCTCCGTCACCGGATGATCTGCCGGTAATTGCTGGATCTCTCCCTCAATGCGGGTCTGCGGCGGAAATTCCACAAAGATGTCGGAGCGCAGCAGGATGTCGCGGTGCAGTTCCGTCTTGCCGGGACAATCACCGCCCACCGCGTTGATGTGGATGCCGGCGCCGATCATGTTGTCGCTGAGGATGGTGGCACTCTGCTTGTCGGCGGTGGCGGTGGTGACGATATCGGCGCCTTCCACCGCCTGTTCGCCGCTCCGGCAGATCTCGATGTCAAAGCCGAACCCTTCCAGATTGCGCCGGCACCGTTCGCTGGCGGTCGGTTCGATGTCAAAGAGCCGCAGGCGGTCGATGCCGAGGATGGCCTTGAAGGCCATGGCCTGAAATTCGCTCTGCGCGCCATTGCCGATCAAGGCCATGGTCCGCGCCCCCTGAGGCGCCAGATAACGCGCCGCAACGGCAGAGGTGGCGGCCGTGCGAAGCGCCGTCAGAATGGTCATCTCCGTCAACAGCAGCGGATACCCGCTCTCCACATCCGAGAGAACGCCGAATGCCGTCACCGTCTGGCGTCCCGTCCGCGTGTTCTTCGGATGGCCGTTCACATATTTGAAGCCGTAGAGACGACCGTCACTGGTCGGCATCAGTTCGATCACGCCATCCGTCGAATGGGAGGCGACACGCGCTGTCTTGTCAAACGCCTCCCAGCGCCGGAAATCCTCCTCGATATAGGCGGCAAGTTCGGTGAGGAATGTTTCGACGCCGGTTGCCAGCACCAGGTTCATCATGTTCTCGACACTGACAAAAGGCACGAGATTGAGAGTTCCAGGTGCGGGCATGAGGGGTCTCCGGCGTTTGCGTGAAGCGGGTGCGGTCAGTAGCTGCGTGTCGGGCGGTCCATCACGGTGCGGCCCATAAGGCTGGCGGTCAGATCCACCAGAACGGTTGCGGTGCGGCCCCGCTCATCAAGGAAGGGATTAAGTTCCACGAGGTCGAGGCTGGAGACGAGGCCGCTGTCATGCAGCATTTCCATGACGAGATGCGCCTCGCGAAAGGTTGCCCCGCCCGGCACTGTCGTGCCGACGGCCGGCCCCACGGACGGATCGAGAAAATCGACGTCAAGGCTCACATGCAACAGGCCATTGACGGAGGCGACCTTCTCGAGGAAGCCTCTGAGGAGTGCGGCCACACCATGCTCGTCGATGGCGCGCATGTCATGCACCAGCACATCCGTCTCGTTAAGCGCTGCCCGTTCGGCCGGATCGACGCTGCGAATGCCGATCATGCAGACATTTTCCGGATCGACGGGAGCGGCCAGTTCAGGGAAATACGGTGCAAAACCGGGACGACCGGTGAAATAGGCGACGGGCACGCCATGCAGGTTGCCGCTGCCGGTGGTGTCGAGCGTGTGGAAATCGGTGTGGGCATCGAGCCAGAGCACGAAAAGTGGCCGACCCTTTTCCTCGGCACGGCGCGCAAGGCCGGCAACCGAGCCGGCGGAAAGCGCGTGATCACCACCGAGAAAAATCGGCATACCCTCGGCACTTTCGCGGTAGGCCGCCTCTTCGATCACGGTGATCCAGCCGCAGATTTCTGCCAGCTTGCGCACCGCTCCATTCGGATGCGCCACCGGTTTACCGACCGTGGGCTGCAGATTGCCGAGATCGGCCACCTGATGGCCAAGCCCGGCTAGCGCCTCGACGAGCCCTGCCGTGCGCAGGGCGCTCGGTCCCATTTCGCAGCCCAGTTGCGCTGCACCGTCCTGCAGCGGAACGCCGATCAGTTTGCATAACATGCCTTGTCTCCCTTTCACTGGATAAGACCACAGTCCCCTGGCAATCCGAACACCAAGAATTGCCAATATTGATGGCTTAACCTATCAATATGGCAGCTTCATCAATCAAAACGGCATCTCACATGGATGATCTGGATACGCGGCTGATCACGCTCCTGCGCCACGATGCGCGTCGTAGCGTCTCGGATCTCGCCATCGACCTTGGCGTCTCCAGGGCAACCGTGCGCGGCCGCATGGAACGGCTGGAAACCAGCGGCAACATTATCGGTTATACCGTGATCCTGCGGGCCGACGCGGTGGAACTGCCGGTGCGCGGCATCATGATGATCGAGGTGGAAGGCCGCATAGCCGACCGGGTGATCCAGACGCTCGGCGGCTTTCCCGAAATTTCCGAAATCCACACCACCAATGGCCGCTTCGACCTGATCGTCGAAGTGGGTGCCGCAAGCCTCACGGAGTTTGACGCGGTGCTGCGCCGTATCCGGCTGGTGGCGGGCATTACCGCCAGCGAAACCAGCCTGTTGCTGGCGACGCCCCGCAGCACGCGGGCGCGCCTGTAACGGATGGGCTGCTCTCAAGCGCCAAACAGCAGCTTCAGCGCAATCGCCCACATCACAAGGCCGATTACCGCTTCCAGCACGCGCCAGCTCAAGGGTTTCAGGAAGATCGGCCGCAGCCAGCCGGCGCCGTAGCCCAGGGAAAAGAAGAAGCTGAAGGATGCAAGGGTGGCACCGGCAGCAAAGGCAAGTTCGGCACCGGGAAAGCGCGTCGAAATCGTGCCGAGCAGCACCACGGTATCCAGGTAGACATGCGGATTGAGCCAGGTGAGCGCAAGACAGAGGCCAAGCGTGCGCCACAGCCCCGATACCGCCCCGTCCTCTGGCGAAAGGCTGCCGCTGGAACGGCAGGCTGAATAGAGGCTGCGCGCGCCGTAACAGAAAAGAAACGCCGCACCGCCCAGCCGCATGACCGGATCAAGCCACGGCAGAAGAGCTGCGATCTGGCGAAAACTCGTGACGCCGATGAGGATCAGCACTGCATCCGACGCGGCACAGGCGAAGCAGACAGCAAAGACGTAACGGCCGAGCAGTCCCTGGCGCAGCACAAAAGCATTCTGCGCGCCGATGGCGAGGATGAGGCTGAGGCCGGTCGTAAAACCGGTGAGACTGGCGGATGTCAGCATTCTCTAGGGCGCTTTCCTGATCGTGTGCCGGTAGCCATAGCGCCGGCTCTCTCTTTAGGCTAGTTAATGTTACTTACCTTGATAAAGCTGAGCTAATGCCATGATCGACTACCCTGCCCTGCGTGCCGTGGCCGCCATCATCCAGACCGGCAGCTTTGAAAAGGCAGCGCGTGTTTTAAACGTCACGCCATCCGCCATATCGCAGCGGGTCAAGCAGCTGGAGGACAGGCTCGGCCTCGTGCTCATCGTGCGCGGCACACCCTGCACTGCCACCGAAAAAGGTGCCTGGCTCTGCCGCCACATGGAGCATGTCGGCATGCTGGAAGACGCCCTGTTTCAGCAGTTGCCGGGCCTTGCCGGCAGCGAGCCACAGAGGGTAACACTCAACATCGCAACCAATGCCGACAGCCTTGGCACCTGGTTCATCGAAGCACTGGCCCGCTTCACCCGCGAGACCGGCTATCTCGTGGATGTCGCGGTGGACGATCAGGATCATACCGCCGAATGGCTGCAACGCGGGCGGGTACTGGCAGCCGTGACTGGCCTGTCGAAACCGGTTTCAGGCTGCCGGCGAACGCCGCTCGGCATTCTGCGCTACCGGGCAACGGCAAGCCCGGATTTTCTGGCGCGCTACTGCCCCGATGGCGTGACTGCGGACGCCTTGGCCAACGCACCAGCCCTCGTTTTCAACCAGAAAGACCGGCTGCAGGGCCAATGGCTGCGCGAAAATTTCGGCGCCGATCTCGTCCATCCCAGCCATTGGCTTCCCTCGACCCATGCCTTCGTCGACGCGGCCCTCGCCGGCATCGGCTGGGGCATGAACCCGGATATGCTGGTGAAGGAGCACTTGGCGGCGGGGCGGCTGGTGGAACTTCTGCCGGACACGCCTGTCGATATCGCGCTAGACTGGCAGGCGACACGGCTTTCCGGGCAACCGCTCGAGACGCTGACCCGTCATGTGGTGGCCGTTGCCCGAAAGATGCTGCTGCCGTCACCCGAGGGCCGCAAATAACCTCAAACCGCGGCGCCGGGGGCGCGCCGGCCGTTATCGACACGGCCATCCGTCAGGCTTTTCAGCAGGTCTGGCGCGGGTGGCGGCGACACGGCCCGCCGATGGAACAGATCCTCTGCCATGAACAGCACCCGCTCCATGGCCTGCGGAAGCTCCACCGGCTTCAGGTGGTCGGGCATGTCCTGCATCCCACTGGCGATACAGAGGGCCGTTCCCCCGACATCTCCGGCAAAGCGCGCCAGTCCGTCCCGGTCCGGCTCCGGCCCGGAAAACTGCTGCGCAATCAGATAGGCCGCGATATTTTCAAGTGCAATCACCCGGCTGGTGAGCAACAGGTTCTGCTCGATCAGCCTTTCCATGATTTCGCCGGCAATATCCATCCGTGTCTCGATGTCGATCTGCATGTCGGCCCTGCTTTCGGTGCGCTTTGAGGGGCTGCCTGCGGATTACGCAGCGCGATATGTCTGGCCGCGTCCCGAGGCGGGCCCGCTCGCATGATGGCGGCTGTCACGGTTGTCGAGGGTGAAGGCACCGATCATCTGCTTCAGCTTGACCGTCTCGGAAGACAGAGTGGCGGCGGCCGCACTGCTTTCCTCCACCATCGCGGCGTTCTGCTGCGTCGACTGGTCCATGCTGTTGACCGCGCCATTGACTTCCGCAAGCCCGGTAGACTGTTCGCGCGCCGCCGTGGAAATGGCCGCCACATGATCGTTGATCTCGACGATCAAGGCGCTGATGCTTTTCAGCGCGCCACCGGTTTCGCTGACCAGTCTCACGCCGTTTGCCACCTCCGTCGTGGAATTCTGGAGCAGATCCTTGATTTCCTTGGCAGCCTTTGCAGACCGCTGCGCCAGTTCGCGCACTTCCTGCGCCACCACCGCAAAACCGCGACCGGCCTCGCCTGCGCGGGCGGCTTCCACACCGGCATTCAAGGCCAGAAGGTTGGTCTGGAAGGCAATCTCGTCGATCACGCCGATGATGTTGGAGATCTTGCTTGAGGACTCTTCGATGCGGCTCATCGCATTGACGGCATGGGCCACGACGCCCGCAGACTGTTCTGCATTGAGCTTCGCCTGGGCCGCCACATCGCGGGCACTCAGCGCACGCTGGGCCGAGGATGTGACGTTCGAGGTAATTTCATCGAGAGCCGCGGCTGTTTCTTCCAGATTGGCCGCCTGGGCTTCCGTGCGCCGCGAAAGATCGCCCACGCCATCGGTGATTTCGCGGGTGCCATTGCTCAAGAGATCGACGCTTGTCGAAATCTGCCGGAACGTATTGCACAGCTGCCCCACCGACGTGTTGAGATCGGCGCGAAGAAATTCGAATTCCGGGGCGAAAGGCTCGTTCAGCTGGAAAGCGAAATCGCCCGAGCACAAGCGCTTCAGGCTTTCGCCCAGCGCCGACACCGTCTTGATGCGCTTGGTCACTTCGGTTGCAAACTTCACCACCTTGGTGACCTTGCCGTTGGCGTCGAGGATCGGATTGTAGGACGCGGCGATCATGATCTTGCGGCCGTCCTTCGTCACCCGTTCGAATTCGGAGGCCTGATGGCGACCTTCTGACAGCTCTTTCCAGAACATCTGGTATTCAGGGCTTGCCGCATACTCTTTTGCCACGAACATGCTGTGGTGGTGGCCCTTCAGCTCCTCAATGGATCCATAACCGAGCGTATCGAGGAAATTGCGGTTGGCGCTGAGGATCTCACCCTTGACGGTGAATTCGATGATGGCCTGCGAGCGGCTGATCGCGGCAATCTGGGCCGCATAGTCGAGGTTCAGCAGGCGTTCCTTCGCATCGGCCCATTCCACCACAAACCCGAAGGTTGCGCCGTTCCGCTTCAGTGGCGTTACCAGCAGGTCGAAACTGAGCGTACCCACCTGGATTGTGGCATGATGGCGCTGTTGAAGGGCGGCCAGCATCTTGCGCTGGTGAGCGGGGTTCTTGTGAAACACGTCGATATTGCTGCCGATCAGGGTCGCGACTGAAAAGCGCGGCAGTTCCTTGATCAGGTCCTTTTCCGCGTTTTTCAGAAGCTGCACCACGGCCGGGTTCATATAGGTAATATTGAACTTGGCATCCGCGACCATGACATTGGCCTGCAAGGCGTCGAGCGCCGACAGCTTTGCGGCGATCTTTTTATTCACCAGTGGTTCGAACATTCAGCTTTTCCTCGTTGCAGCCCGAGCCTTGGGGTGACCCCATGCACAAGAGGAGAATATCGACAAAAACCCAATAATTAGCTAATTTAGCAATGCAATGTATACGCTTGAGACGTGATGCAAAACGTCCCGAAAGACTGCAACCGCCCCAACATCAAACCGTTGTCATTGTTGGCTTTTGTCGGGTGAAAGGCCTTCTTCAGCGCCCCGTAAAACGCACAAAATGCAGACGATGCGCCGCCCTCGCATCCATATTTTTATTTTTGTATACCTTTGTCAGCCTAGGCGCTGGGGCCTGCCCATCGTTTGGTTTTCAGCCGTTCCCAAAGCCTCCGCCGCCTGCTCGAAGTCCTCCAGCTCGCCAAAATAACGGGTGCCTTGCACGGTAGTGGCTTCGGCGAAACCGGGCCCGCCGGTCCAGATTGCGATGGATGGGGAGAGGTCTGCGCGCAACCGCTCAAGTTTTGTGCGCAGATTGCGCGGCTTGCCGATGAGGCTGCTCAGGCAGATCACGGCCGCATTGCAGCTTTGGGCTGCTGCCACGATATCGCCAACGGGCATGTTGGGGCCAAGATAGAGCGCGCCGAGGCCAGCCTTGCGTGCCAGAATTGTCGTCAGCAGTGCGCCGACCTCGTGATGTTCGCCTTCCATCGTGGTGACGATGGCTGTCTTCGCCTCGGGGTCGAGGGGGATATTGTCCAGGCAGGCGGCCAGAATGCCACGGATTTCCGCCGAGACCATATGTTCGGCGGCGAGCGACAGCTCCCCTTCACTCCACTGCCGGCCCACCTCCCGCATCAGCGGCGTCACCGTGGCCTTGCCAAACTCGATCGGCGTTTCCGCGGCCAGATGCTCCTGCAACATCGCCTTCATGGCGACGGCATCCATCCGCCGGATCGCCTCCAGCAAAGGCGCAAGATTGAGAAGTTTGTGATGCGCGCGGGCCATATCCGCCAAAACGTCGACCGGCAGGTGGATGATCGAGCCGATGCGATGCCCGGCGTCGCTGCACAGCTTGAGGAGAGTGAGGCGTTGAACCTGCTGCGGCGTAAAATACCGCCTGCCAGTTTCCGTGCGCTCGGCCAAGGGTTGCTGGTAACGACGTTCCCACGCGTGGAGGACAAGCTTGCTGATGCCGACGCGTCGCAACGCCTCGGTCATCGTGATCTTCTCCACATCGGCTGCGTCTTCTCGTTGGCTCATCCACTGCCCCGCGACAGGCTCCCGGGGCCGGGGCTCTCTATCGTCAATCTTATATACGGCTTCGCTCACATGTTAAAGCCTTGATAAACTACCGAAATATGATCGTTCAGCCGTATTGATCCGTCGCAGCCAAGGCAGCACGTATCGCAGCGTTTCCCGATACAATCGTTTAAAACGCAGGGACGCTGGAAAAGTTTCAGAGGGGAAGATATTTTTTCATGCGCGTCAGCGCAGGTGTCCGCCAAGGGCTATTGCGGCGCGGCCCTGCGCAACCGGTGCGCGGCCTTTGGATCTCAAGAAGATCGATGTGCGTGGATAAGGGCGCGGGCGCAAAAAAAGGGGCCATGGTCCGGCCCCGGTCGGTGACGCCGTCAGGGGCGTCACCGGTTGATGTCGTGCAGGCGCCAGACTTGGCTCAGCTGCGGGATTTGTCGTAAGCGCCAAGACCCGGCTTGTAGCTCTTTTCGTCGATGAACTGGCGGATACCTTCCTTGCGACCGGTTGCGTCGTAGGAATTGGCGGCTTCCTGGGCGCGCACGAGGTAATCCTCTGCCTCGTCATAGGTCATCACACCGACGCGACGCACGGCATCCTTGGTGGCCTTGAGGGCTACCGGGTTTTTCTCGAGAAGCTTTTTGGCAACCTCGGTCACACGGGCTTCCAGCTCAGCAAGCGGCAGGCTTTCATTGACGAGGCCCCATTCGGCGGCCGTCTTACCATCGACCGGTTCACCCAGCATCGCGTGATACATGGCCTTGCGGAACGGCAGCAGTTCGACGGCAACCTTGGTCGCACCGCCGCCCGGCAGAATGCCCCAGTTGATTTCCGACAGGCCGAACTTGGATTCGTCTGCCGCAAAGGCGAGATCGCAGGCAAACAGCGGGCCATAACCGCCGCCGAAGCACCAGCCGTTGACCATGGCGATGGTCGGCTTCTGGAACCAGCGCAGGCGGCGCCACCAGCCGTAGCTTTCGCGCTGCGCACGGCGCACGCCCTTCAGGCCATCGGCTTCGGACTCGCGGAAATATTCCTTGAGGTCCATACCGGCAGTCCAGGCGCTGCCCTCGCCCGTCAGCACGAGAACGCCAACGTCTTCGCGGAATTCCAGCTCGTCGAGCGCTTCCATCATGGCGCGGTTCAGCGTCGGGCTCATCGCATTGCGCTTGTCCGGACGGTTGAAGCGCAGCCAGGCAATGCCGTCCCGCACGTCATAGGATACTGTGTCTACATCATTGGCCATCTTGGTTCTCCTTGCTCCCTTGATTGGTGTGCGCGCGCCGCAACCCTGTGCCGGTCGCGCTGAAATCTGTCTGCATCGAAAGGCTGATTGCGCAGGCGCCTGGCGCACCATCTTGCACCATCGGCTGCGTCTTTACGCGTTTAGATTGCCGCGCGCCCTGTGGGCCTGTAGATGCTGTATGTCTGTGTGCCATGCCGCTCCTCCCCAGGCTCGGATACAGGACTGGTCGATTGACTGCTATGTTGCATAGCATTAATGTCGATCCATTGACGCGGCGTCAAGAGGATATGCGATGAACGACAAAACCTCACGCACAACGAAGGCTGCAAACGACGTGTCGGCAGTGCCGGCAGACATCCGCGAGGCGTTGGGAGAACTCGTCGGTTATCACCTGCGTCGCGCTTCGGTCTACGACATGAACGGCGCCGTCGCCGCACTGGAGCCGGAAGGTGCGCGGCCGATCACCATGAGCGTGCTTCTGAGCATCGTTGAACATCCCGGCCGCACCTCTGCCGATATCTGCCGGACGCTCGCCATCAAGCGTGCCAATATCGTGGCGCTCCTTCAGGTGCTTGAGGCAAAGGGCCTTTTCCGGCGCGCCGACGATCCCGCCGACCAGCGGATCCAGAGACTTTATCCAACGCCGGAGGGCATCGAGACGGCGCGCCATTGGCTGGGCCTCGTGCAGGCCCATGAGGCTCGCATTCTCCAGCGAATGTCGCAAAAGGAGCGGCGGGAACTGCGGCGCCTGCTGCAACTGGTCTGGGCAGACGAAGCGCTGGACGAAACCTGACGGGCCGACGGCGCGGCGGGCCGACCCGTTCTCCGGCGATAGCTCACGCCGCCTCGGCGAAGGAAAACCCGTCCTTATGTTTTCCTTATGCCGCCCTCCCATCTTCCCCATCGAACCCTGACCCGACACGGGCGTAACCTGTCTTCCGTTCCAACAGGAGAACGGACATGTCCGATTTCATTTTTCTGGCGCTCGGCTGCGGCACGCTTCTGGCGCTTGCCGTTTATGCCCGCGCCCTCGACCGGCTGTAGGGAGGCTTGACAATGCTTGAGCCGCTTTTCGGTCTCTTCGTCGCCCTCGCACTGGGCATTTATCTCGTGGTTACGCTGTTGCGGCCCGAACGCTTCTGATCCTTGAGGAGAACCTCCATGACCATCATCGGGTGGCTGCAGATCAGCCTCCTCTTTGTCGCCGTTGCACTCGTCATCAAGCCGCTCGGGCTTTATATGGCGCGGGTGTTCGGTGGCGAACGCACCTTCCTCTCGACCGTTCTGGTGCCTCTCGAACGTGGCATCTACCGGTTAAGCGGCATTGATGAGCGCAAGGAACAGGGCTGGCTTGCCTATACGCTGTCCATGCTCGCCTTTTCGCTCGTCGGTTTCGTATCGCTGTATGCGATCCTGCGCCTGCAGGCCTATCTGCCGCTCAACCCGCAGGGGTTTGCAGCCGTGCCCGCCGACCTTGCCTTCAATACGGCCGTCTCGTTCGTTACCAACACCAACTGGCAGAACTATGCCGGTGAGGCGACGATGAGCCATTTCAGCCAGATGGCGGGCTTGACCGTTCACAACTTCCTGTCGGCGGCAACCGGCATGGCGCTCGCCATTGCCTTTACCCGCGCCTTCACCCGTTCACGCGTTGCCACGCTCGGCAATTTTTGGGTCGACATGACGCGCGCCACGCTGTTCGTGCTCCTGCCGCTGTCCATCGTCACGGCGATCATCTTCGTGGCCATGGGCCTGCCCCAGACGCTGCAGGCCTCGATCACAGCCACCACGCTTGAAGGCGCAAACCAGATCATTTCGCTCGGACCTGTCGCAAGCCAGGAAGCGATCAAGCAGATCGGCACCAACGGTGGCGGCTTCTTTAATGCCAATGCCGCGCACCCGTTTGAAAATCCGACGGCATTTGCCAATTATCTCAACATCTTCTCGATGCTGGCGATCTCGGCGGCGCTCGTCTACACATTCGGCCAGATGGTCGGCAACCGCCGCCAGGGCTGGGCGCTGATCTCGGCCATCGCCGTGCTGCTGATTGCAGGCGTGGCCGTCACCTACTGGGCGGAAGCGCAGGGCAATACGATCCTGACGGCGCTCGGCGTCGATCCCGCGCTCGGCAACATGGAAGGCAAGGAAGTCCGTTTCGGCCAAGCCATGACCGCTCTTTATGCAGCCGTCACCACCGGCCTCTCGGATGGCGGCGTCAACGGCATGCACGGCTCGTTTACAGGGCTTGGCGGACTGGTGCCGATGTTCCTCATCCAGCTTGGCGAAGTCTTGCCGGGCGGCGTCGGTTCCGGGCTCTACGGGCTGATCGTCTTTGCGCTTCTCTCCGTCTTCGTCGCCGGCCTGATGGTCGGGCGCACGCCGGAATTCCTCGGCAAGAAGATCGAGGGCCGCGAGATGAAGTTTGCGATGCTCGCCATCCTCATCCTGCCGCTTGCGATATTGGGCTTCACCGCCATCTCCGCCATGCTGCCGTTCGCCGTTGCAAGCATCGGGACAGCAGGCCCGCATGGCCTTTCGGAAATACTCTATGCCTATACGTCGGCTGCCGGCAACAATGGTTCGGCCTTCGGCGGTCTCTCGGGCAATACGCCCTGGTATAACACCACGCTCGGCATCGCCATGCTGCTCGGCCGCTTTGCCTATGTCGTGCCGGTGATGGCCATTGCCGGATCGCTGGCCGCCAAGGTCAAGGTTCCCGCCTCCTCCGGCACCTTCCCGACCGATGGACCGCTCTTCGTCGGCCTGTTGATCGGCATCATCCTCATCCTCGGCGGCCTGCAGTTTTTCCCCGCACTTGCCCTTGGCCCCATCGTCGAGCACTTCGCCATGCTTGCCGGCCAGACCTTCTAAAGGATCATCCCATGTCAAAAGACCATAAGGCGCCCGGTCTTCTGGACCCCGCCATTCTGCTGCCGGCCATGCGCGATGCGGTGAAGAAGCTCAACCCGCGCCAGTTGCTGCGCAATCCGGTGATCTTTGTCACCGAGGTTGTCGCCGGCGTGGTGACACTGCTCTTCCTGCGCGATCTTGTCTCCAATCCGGCAGAAGCCGGTTTCTCCGGCCAGATCGCCGCCTGGCTCTGGTTTACGGTGCTGTTTGCCACCTTTGCCGAAGCGGTTGCCGAAGGGCGCGGCCGCGCCCAGGCCGACAGCCTGAAGCGCACCAAGTCTGAGCTGGTCGCCCGTCGTCTCATCGCCGGCGGCAAGACCGAAAGCGTGCCCTCCACCAGCCTGAAGATCGGCGACATCGTCATCGTCAAGACCGGCGAGCTGATCCCCGGCGACGGGGAAGTCATCGAAGGCGTTGCCTCGGTGAATGAAAGCGCCATCACCGGCGAATCCGCCCCTGTGATCCGCGAATCCGGCGGCGACCGCTCGGCCGTCACCGGCGGCACGCAGGTGCTGTCGGATGAGATCAAGGTGAAGATCACGGTCGCCCCCGGCTCCAGCTTTGTCGATCGCATGATTGCACTCATCGAAGGGGCCAAGCGCCAGAAGACACCGAACGAGATCGCGCTGTCGATCCTCTTGTCCGGCCTGACGCTGATCTTCCTCTTCGTCTGCGTCGCCATCTGGGGCCTTGCCGGCTATTCCGGCACGGTTCTGTCCGTCACGGTGCTGGCCGCACTCCTTGTCACCCTGATCCCGACCACCATCGGCGGCCTCCTCTCCTCCATCGGCATTGCCGGCATGGACCGTCTGGTGCGCTTCAATGTGATCGCCACCTCCGGGCGTGCCGTGGAAGCAGCCGGCGACGTCGACACACTTTTGCTCGACAAGACCGGTACGATCACCTTCGGCAACCGCATGGCGAGCGATTTCGTCGCAGCCCCCGGCGTGACCCAGGTAGAACTGGCAGAAGCTGCCCTTCTCGCCAGCCTGTCGGACGAAACGCCCGAGGGCCGCTCGGTCGTGGCGCTTGCCACCGGCGAGTTCGGCGTGGCCATGCCGAACGCACAGTTTGATGCCGTGATCGGCTTTACCGCCGAAACCCGCCTCTCCGGCGTCGATCTTGCCGGCCGCCGTCTGCGTAAAGGGGCCGTCGATGCGGTGCTGAAATTTGCAGGTCTCACCCAAGACGACGCCCCGGCAGATTTTCGCCGCGCCGTCGATACCATTGCACGTTCAGGCGGCACTCCGCTTGCCGTTGCCGATGGCAACCGCCTGCTCGGCGCCATCCACCTGAAGGACGTGGTCAAGCCCGGCATCAAGGAACGTTTTGCCGCTCTTCGCGCCATGGGCATCCGCACTGTCATGGTGACCGGCGACAACCCGGTGACCGCTGCCGCGATTGCCTCGGAAGCCGGCGTTGACGATTACCTTGCCCAGGCAACGCCGGAGGACAAACTTGCCTTCATCCGCCGCGAACAGCAGGGCGGCCGTCTGATCGCCATGTGCGGTGACGGCACCAATGATGCGCCAGCCCTTGCCCAGGCGGATGTCGGCGTCGCCATGCAGACGGGCACGCAGGCCGCCCGCGAAGCCGCCAACATGGTGGATCTCGATTCCAGCCCGACAAAGCTCATCGAGATCGTCGAGATCGGCAAGCAGCTGCTGATGACGCGTGGTTCGCTCACCACGTTCTCGATTGCCAATGACGTGGCCAAATATTTCGCCATCATCCCGGCAATGTTCGTCGCCACCTATCCGGCGCTCGATGCGCTGAACGTCATGGGCCTTGCCTCCCCGCAATCGGCCATCCTGTCGGCGGTCATCTTCAACGCGCTGATCATCGTGGCGCTGATCCCGCTGGCGCTGCGCGGCGTCTCCTATCGCCCGTCGGGTGCTGCCTCCCTCCTTCGCCGCAACCTGCTGGTCTATGGCCTCGGCGGTCTTCTCCTACCCTTTGCGGGCATCAAGATCATCGACCTTGCCATCACAGCACTTCATCTGGTGTAATCATGCTCTCTCATTTTCGCCCCGCCATCACGCTGATCGTGGTCATGACCGCCATGACCGGCATCGCCTATCCTCTGGCCATCACCGGCATCGCCCAGGCGGTCATGCCGGCAGAAGCGAACGGCAGCCTGATCGAGAAAAACGGCACGGTGCTCGGCTCCGCGCTGATCGGCCAGTCCTTTACCTCCGACCGCTATTTCTGGTCGCGCCCTTCGGCCACCTCGCCGGACGCCTATAATGCGGCCTCATCATCCGGCTCCAATCTCGGCACGACCTCGGTCAAATTGCGCGACCGGGTAAAAGCCGACGTGGAGAAGCTCCACGCCACCGGCATCGCGGGTCCTGTGCCCGGCGATGCGGTCACCACCTCCGGTTCCGGGCTTGATCCGCATATCTCTCCCGAGTTTGCCCGCGCCCAGGTGGCGCGTGTCGCAAAGGCCCGTGGTCTTGCCGAAAGCGATGTGGCAAGCCTTGTCGAGCAACAGACCGAAGGGCGCGCGCTTGCGCTTGTCGGGGAACCGCGCGTTAACGTGCTGAAGCTCAATATGGCGCTTGATGCATTAAAGACGTAAGGCAAACGGGAGCCCCAAGGGGGTCCAGAGACGTCCAGAAAGGCAAGCCAAGCATGGCGGATGACGACCGCACCACACAGCGCCGGCCAGACCCGGATGCCCTGCTGGCGCTGGCCGGCAAGGATGGCCGGGGCAAGCTGACGGTCTTTCTCGGCGCTGCCCCCGGCGTCGGAAAGACCTATGCCATGCTGGCGCGGGCGCGCCGGCTGAGGGCGGATGGCGTCGATCTGGTGATCGGCCTTGTGGAAACCCACGGCCGCAGCGAAACAGCCGCCCTTCTCGACGGGCTCGACGTCTTGCCGCGCATGCGGGTGCCCCATCGCGGGCGCATGCTGGAAGAATTCGATCTCGATGCGGCCCTTGCCCGCCGGCCGCATATCGTCATCGTCGATGAACTCGCCCACAGCAATCCCGAAGCCTGCCGTCATCCAAAACGTTATCAGGATATCGAGGAACTGCTCGGCGCCGGCATCCATGTGTGGACGGCGCTCAACATCCAGCATCTGGAAAGCCTCGGTGATCTTGTCGCCGACATCACCGGTGTGATCGTGCGCGAGCGGGTGCCGGATGTGGTGCTGAAGCGGGCCGACGAGGTTCTGCTGGTCGATCTTCCGCCGAGCGAACTGATCGAGCGGCTGAAGGAGGGCAAGGTCTACCTGCCCGAAAATGCCGGACGGGCGGCCGATCGCTTCTTCCGGCTGGGCAACCTGACGGCGCTTCGCGAACTGGCGCTTCGCCGCACCGCCGACCGGGTGGACGACCAGATGGTCGATTACCTCAAGCAGAATGCCATCGAAGGCCCGTGGGCATCGGGCGAGCGTATGATCGTCTGTGTCGGCGCCGATACGCTGTCGGAAAAGGTGGTGCGCGTGGCAAGCCGGCTCGCCTCCGGGCTGAACGCACCGTGGATCGTCGTCTCGGTCGAACGCGCCGACCGGGAAGCGGAAGGCCGCGCCGGCATCGAGCAGATCGAGCGTATCTTTCGCCTCGCCGAACAGCTTGGCGGGGAAACGCGCCGGGTCATCGGCACGGATTTCGTCGAGGAAATCCTGAAGCTTGCACGGCGAGAACATGCAACCCAGATCGTCATCGGCGCTCCGCGCGGCAAAGGCTGGGGCCGCAGCTGGAGCAAGGGCGAAAGACCCTTCTGGTCGCAGTCTCTGCCGGATGCGCTGGCAAGTCGCGCCTCCGGTCTCGGCATCCATCTCGTCACCGGGGACCGGGAAGAGGTTCGTGCGTCCAAAAGTATCCGGCGCCTCCCTGTCCTGTCACGCGCCGGCCTCATTCAGGCCGCCCTCGTTGCCGTGCCATTGGTGACGCTTGCAACAGGAACCGGTGTCGCCATCGACCGGATCATGCATCTGCCCAACATCTCGCTGCTGTTTCTGCTGGCCGTCCTCGGCGCGGCAGTCACGGCCGGTTATGCAGCAGCGCTGATCGCCGTGATCCTGTCTGCCCTCTGCTACAATTTCTTTTTTATCGCGCCTTTCTACACCTTCACCATCGCTGCCCCGCACGAGGTGTTTGCGCTGATCGTCTTTTTTGCCGTGGCGGTGATTGCCGGCGGTTTTGCCTCGCGCATCCAGGAACAGGCCGAAACGGCGCGCGTGCGGGCCACTGCCCTGCAATCACTCTACGATTTCTCCCGCAGGCTTGCCGGTACGGAAAAGGCCGAGGATGCGATCTGGGCCGCCGTATCGCAAATGCAGGCAAGCCTTCGCCGCAATGTCGTGCTGCTGACCCCTGAAGGCGCCGACCTGAAAATCGCCGCCGCCTGGCCGCCGGATACCGAGCTTGACGTGACGGATATGACAGCGGCACGGTGGGCGCAGGACAAGCAGGAAAAAGCGGGCCACGGCACCGGTACGCTTCCCAACAGCCGCTTCGAATTCCGCCCTCTCTCAAGCCCGCATGGCGTCGTCGGCGTCTGCGGTGTGGAGCAGACGACCGAGCGCCTCGACGTCAATGCCGAGCGCGCCCTTGCCGCCATCCTCGACCAGACGGCGCTGGCCATCGACCGTGCGCGCCTGTCGGAGGCAAGCGTTGCCCAAGCGGCACGGCTGGAGGGCGAACGCTACCGCGACGCGCTTTTATCCTCCATCTCGCACGATCTGCGCACGCCGCTCGCCACCATCACCGGCTCCGTCACCAGCCTCCGTCAGCTCGGCGACCGCATGAGCCCGGAAAGCCGCGACGATCTTCTCCAGTCGATCGAGGAGGAAGGCAGCCGGATGAGCCGGTTCGTGGCAAATCTTCTCGACATGACGCGCATCGAAGCAGGCACGCTGAAAGCAAAACGCGACTGGGTGGATGTGGCCGACGTGGTGCAAACGGCGGTGGAGCGTACGCGCAAATATTTCCCCGGCCGCATCATCGAAACCGGTATTGCCAGCGACCTGCCGCTGATCGAAGGTGACAGCGTGCTGCTTGGCCAGGTGCTGTTCAACCTGCTCGACAATGCCGTCAAATACGGCGGCGACGAGCCGATCAACGTCTATGCCCGGCGCGACGATCAGGACGTGCTGATTTCCGTGACCGATCTTGGCAAAGGCATTCCACCTGACGATATAGACCGGGTGTTTGAGAAATTCTATCGCCGCGGCAAGCCCGATGGCCGCGCACCGGGAACCGGGCTTGGATTGTCGATTGCGCGCGGCTTCATCGAGGCCATGGGCGGGCGCATCCATGCCGAAAGCCCGGCCGTGAAAAAGAGAGGGACGCGGATCGTCATGCGGTTTGCAACGACAACGGCCCCCACCCGCACCCCCGGCGGACCGTCCACGTCTGGACGCCCGGCATGACGCAAGCGCGCATTCTCGTGGTGGACGACGAGCCGCAGATCCAGCGTTTCCTGAAACCGGCGCTTTCCGCCGCCGGTTATGATGTGATCGAGGCGGCAACCGGGGCCGAGGCGTTGAAGGCCGTGGCAACGGCTGCACCCGATCTGGTCATCCTCGATCTCGGCCTGCCGGACATGGACGGCAAGGATGTCATCGCAAGCCTGCGCGGCTGGTCCACGATCCCAATCGTCATCCTCTCGGCCCGCGACCGCGAAAGCGAGAAGATCGCAGCTCTTGACCTCGGCGCCGACGATTACGTGGAAAAACCCTTCGGCATCGGTGAATTGACGGCACGCATCCGCAGCGCATTGCGCCATCGCGGCAAGGCTGAGACGGCACCGACCGTGATGGTGGCGGATGATCTGACCATCGATACCGTACGTCGGCTGGTCTCGCGCAACGGCGAGCCGATCCGGCTCACGCCGAAGGAATACGATCTTCTGACGCTCCTCGGGCGCCACGCGGGGCGCGTCGTCACCCATAAGACATTACTCACCTCCGCCTGGGGGCCGGCACATGGCGAGGACCTGCATTACCTCAGGGTCTTCATCGGCCAGCTGCGCCAGAAGATCGAACGGGACCCGACCCGCCCGACCATCGTGCGCACCGAACCTGGCGTCGGTTACCGGCTGGTGGTCGATTGAGGCCTGTTATTCAACGGCAATAGTGCGAAACGCACCGGATCGGGGCATGATGGGTGCATGAACCGAATCACCGCTCATCGTTCCTCCGAGACCCACGACAGCACCGATGCAGAAGAGGCGAACGTCTCGTCCGCGATGGCGGAGCGGCAAAGGCCCTCGATGCCGGCGCATCTGGAAGGTCTCTCGACGCAGGCGCGCATCTCTGGGGAAGCGCCCAGTTCCGCCAATACGCGGCGCGCCTATAGTTCTGACTGGAAGCATTTTTCCGCCTGGTGCCGCCGCAACGGGCTCGACGTGTTGCCGCCCGATCCGCAGGTCGTCGGGCTATACGTCACGGCCTGCGCCAGCGGCGAAGCGGACCCGCAATCCAGAGAAAATTCCGTCTCCACCATCGGACGGCGGTTGTCGTCGCTGTCGTGGAACTACACCCAGCGCGGCGCGCCGCTGGATCGTAAGGATCGTCATATCGCAACGGTTCTTGCCGGCATCCGCAACCGCCACGCAGCACCACAGCGCCAGAAGGAAACGGTGACGCAGGAAAACCTTCTTGCCATGCTTGAAACGCTTGACCGGGGAACGCTGCGCGGCCTGCGCGACCGGGCGATGCTGCTGATCGGTTTTTCCGGGGGCCTGCGCCGCTCCGAGATCGTCGGTCTTGATGTTGGCCGTGACCAGACGCAAGACGGACGCGGCTGGATCGAGATCCGCGACGAGGGCCTGCTCGTGACGTTACGCGGCAAGACCGGCTTTCGCCACGTGGACATCGGCCGGGGCACATCGGATGCCACCTGCCCCGTCTTTGCGCTCGAAACCTGGCTGTCGCTGGCGCGCATTCCGCATGGCCCGCTGTTTCGGCGCGTAACCGGTGAGGGCAAGAAGGTTGGCTCCGAACGCCTGAACGACCGCGAGGTTGCCCGCCTTGTCAAGCGCACGGCCCTTGCTGCCGGCATTGACGGCGATCTGTCCAAGACTGACCGGGAGGCCCGTTTTTCCGGCGAGTCCTTGCGCGCAGGCCCTGCATCCGTGACGTAGGCGGTTATCTCAGCGCCAACAGCCATAAAAACGCCGGTCTCTGACGCCGCGTCCCCCGATCTCAGGCCTCGAAGGCGCGGATGACGTCGAGAAATGCCTCGCCATACCGTTCCAGCTTGGATTGGCCGACACCGGAAATGGCGAGAAGCTCGTCCTCGGTTGTCGGGCGTTCCTTGGCAAAGGCCACCAGCGTCGTATCCGGGAAGATGAGATAGGGCGGCACGGCCAGATCCTTGGCAATCGTGCGTCGTGCCACACGCAACGCCTCGAACAGCTCCATCTCCGAGCCCTCCAGCGCCGAGCGTGCATTGGTCGAACTGGGCGATGCAGCGCGGGACGCCTTGCCCTTGGTCGGGCGGTCCTTGCGAAAGCGCACGTCCCGTTCGCGCTTGAAGACGGCGCGCGCCTCGGGCTCCAGCTTCAGCGCGCCGAACGCTGCGTGATCAACGCTGATCAGCCCGGCTGCCAGCAATTGGCGATAGACGGACTGCCAGGTTTTTGACGCGATATCCTTGCCGGCGCCGAAGACGGGCATATCGGCGTGCCCGAAGCGGGTGGTCTTTTCGTTTACATTGCCCAGGAGCACATCGATCAGGTGGCCGGTGCCAAACCGCTCGCCAGTGCGATAGATCGCCGCCAGCGCCTTGATGGCGGCTTCCGTGCCATCCCAGGTTTCCACCGGCTTCAGGCAGGTGTCGCAATTGCCGCATTGGCCGGGATGTGCCTCGCCGAAATGCGCCAGAATCGCCTGGCGTCGGCAGCCCGGTGTCTCGCAGATGCCGAGAAGCGCGTTCAGCTTGGCGCGTTCCACCCGCTTGATCTCGTCGCTCGATCCGCCCTCGTCGATCATCCGCCCGCGCTGGATGACATCGGCCATGCCATAGGCCATCCAGACCTCTGACGGCAGGCCGTCACGGCCGGCGCGTCCCGTCTCCTGGTAATAGGCCTCCACCGATCCCGGCAGATCGAGATGGGCGACATAACGCACGTTCGGCTTGTCGATGCCCATGCCGAAGGCGACGGTTGCGACGAGGCACAGATCTTCTTCCTTCAGAAACGCATCCTGATTGGCGTCGCGAATGCTGCGGTCCATGCCAGCGTGATAGGCAAGCGCGCGCACGCCCTGCTCGTTCAGCCAGGCGGCCGTATCCTCCACCTTGGCGCGCGACAGGCAATAAACGATGCCGCTCGATCCCGTATGGCGCGACAGAAACCGCAACAACTGCTGGCGCGGCTGGTCGCGCTCGACGATTTCATAGGCAATGTTCGGCCGGTCGAACGAAGTGGTGAACACTTCGGCCGTGCGCAGCCCCAGCCTGTCGATAATGTCTTCGCGGGTATGGGGATCGGCGGTCGCCGTCAGCGCGATGCGGGGAACGCCGGGATAAAGCGTCCCAAGCTGGCCAAGCTCGCGGTATTCGGGCCGGAAATCATGGCCCCATTGCGAGACGCAATGGGCCTCATCGATAGCAAAGAGCGCAATCTTCGCCGTGCCGATCATCTCCTTGAAGGCGGGCGTGACGATGCGCTCGGGCGTCACATAAAGAAGATCGAGCGTGCCATCGGCAACGGCCCGGCGCACGTCGAGAAATTCCTCGCGGGTGAGCGACGAGTTGAGGGCGGCAGCCTTCACGCCCAGATGCTTCAGCGCCTCCACCTGATCCCGCATCAACGCAATCAGCGGCGAGACGACAATGCCGACGCCGTTGCGGCAGAGCGCCGGGATCTGGAAGCACAGCGACTTGCCGGCCCCCGTCGGAAACAGCACGACCGCATCGCCACCGGACACCACGCGGTTGACGACCTCGGCCTGCCGTCCGCGAAACGCCGGATAACCGTAAATCTCTTTCAGAACGGCGAGCGGATTCTTGGTTCCGTGGGCGTCAAACAGGGGATCGATACGGGACTTCGTCTGCGGCATGGATTTGCTTTCATGGGGTGACGGCCATTATGCACCGGCTGGGCGACAACCGCGAGGGCTTTCCGTCACATAGACACTGTTCGCGGCTTGGAAATCCGGATGTTGCCGTCTAAAACTTCCCGGCTAGGAGGAAGCATAATGACATTGTTTAAAACCTGCGAATGGCTGAACGCACCCGAAAAATGGTCGCTCGACGGTAACGACCTGCATGTGGTGACCGACAAGGGCAGCGATTTCTGGCGCAAGACCTATTACGGCTTCACCCGCGATAGCGGCCATTTTTTCGGCCATCGCCGCGCCGGCGCCTTCACGGCGCAGGTCCGCGTGCGCGCCAAATATGACCAGCTTTACGATCAGGCGGGCATGATGGTGCGCATCGATGACGAGCATTGGCTGAAGGCGGGTATCGAGTTTTCCGATGATGTCGCCTGCCTCGGCAGCGTGCTGACACTTGGTCAATCCGACTGGGCAACCGCACCTTATGCGCAGGATGCAAGCGATTTTTACCTGCGGATCACGGTGGAGAAAGGTTCGCTGCGGCTGCAGGCATCGGCGGACGGCACGCATTGGCCGCTGGTGCGCCTCTGCCCGTTTCCGGAGGCTGAATTTTACAGCGTTGGGCCGATGTGCTGCACGCCGGAGCGCGCTGGGCTTGCCGTTCATTTTTCGGATTTTTCCGTCACCGATCCGCTTGGCAAGGATCTGCACGACCTGTCGTGACATGCATGAACTGCCCGGCACCTATTGCAGGCTGCCGGGCAGCTTTGAAAACGGTCAGCGTGCGGCGCGCTTCTTTTCCACGCGAGCGCGGATGGATTCGACGTCGGCGCGCGGGGTGGCGGCAAAGAGCGTGCGCGTATAGGCATGGCTCGGAGCGCTGAACACCTCATCACGCGTGCCGTATTCCACCGCTTCGCCGTAATACATCACCATCACCTCGTCAGCGATGTAGCGTACCACCGACAGGTCATGGCTGATGAACACATAGGTCAGGCCGAATTCTTCCTGCAGGTCGGCAAGCAGGTTCAGCACCTGTGCCTGCACCG
>JAIXTO010000093.1 GCA_027483885.1 Rhizobiaceae bacterium | reverse complement strand
GTGTTCGGGGAAATGCTGACCTTCCGCGCGTTGCTCAAGAACACGACAGACCCGCGCGAGCGCAAGGCAATGCTTGCCCAGAAGGTGGAGGACATGATCAACACGGTCGTGCGCCAGATTGCCTTTTATGATTTCGAGCGCAAGCTGCACACGGCGCGCAAGGAAGGTGAACTCACCTCCGAGCAGATCGGCGAACTGTGGCTTTCGGTACAGGAAGAAAGTCTTGGCCCGGCCATCCGCATTTCCGAGGGTTATGAGACCTGGTGGACCTATATCCCCCACTTCATCCATTCGCCCTTCTACGTCTACGCCTATGCCTTTGGCGATTGCCTGGTGAACTCGCTTTATGCCGTCTACCAGAACGCCGAGGAGGGCTTTCAGCAAAAGTACTTCGATCTCCTGAAGGCCGGCGGCACCAAACACCATTCCGAACTTCTCGCCCCCTTCGGGCTCGATGCCACGGACCCGACCTTCTGGTCGAAGGGCCTGTCGATGATCGAGGGCCTGATTGACGAACTGGAAGCGCTGGACCGGCAGTTGCAGGCAGACCAACAGGCCTGACGGGCAAAAACCATGCGCCCCTGCCCCTGCAAGGGGCGCATGGTGCCCCCTGTTTTCTCCTGTGCCGCTGCGATAACAAGGCAAAAGCCGCAACCAGCCGGGACCGAGATCCCGCCCCATCAGGACAATGCAGACCAAAACCCCCTTTGCCCTTTTCCGCGACGACCGCGCCGGAAAAAGCCTCGTCTTTGACCGACCGCAGGAGATCGTCACGGCCCGCACGGCCGAGGAAATCCGGCCAGCGCTTGCGCGTCTCGAAGAGGCGCGTCGGGCCGGGCGCTGGCTTGCCGGCTATCTCTCCTATGAAGCCGGCCATGTGTTTGAGGAAAAGCTTGCGCCGCTGATCGTGGCGAACCGGGACACCCCGCTCATTTCCATGGGCATTTTTGAGGCGCCGGCCGGCGAGGCCCATCCACTGTCGCGCCCGCCTGAAAACATCGTGTCCGACGACGAGGCCGAGGCGCCGTTCATCAGTGACCCGCACGCCGCATGGGACCTTGCAACCTACCGAAAACGCTTCGATGCGCTGCACGCCCATATCCGCCGGGGAGATTGTTATCAGGCAAACCTCACCATGCCGATCACCGCGCGCTGGAACGGCGATCCCGTCGCCGCCTTCTGGTCGCTCGTGGCCCGCCAGCCGGTGCGTTACGGCGCGCTGATCGATTTCGGCGGCCCAAAAATCCTGTCGCGCTCGCCGGAACTGTTCTTCAAGGTGGATGAAGACGGTTTTATTGAAACGCATCCGATGAAGGGCACGGCCGCGCGGGGAAAGACGGCCGAGGAAGATAAGGCCATCATCGCCGCGATGCTGTCGGACGAAAAGACGCAAGCCGAAAACCGCATGATCGTCGATCTCCTGCGCAACGACGTCTCGGCAATTTCTGAAGTGGGCACGCTCACCGTACCAAAGCTGTTCGACATCGAAACCTATCCGACGGTCCACCAGATGGTGAGCCATGTCAGGGCAAAACTCCTTGAGGGCATCGGCCTGCCGGACATTCTTGCCGCCCTCTTTCCCTGCGGCTCGATCACCGGTGCGCCAAAGATGTGGGCGATGCAGATTCTGGTCGGACTGGAAGATGGCCCCCGCGACATCTATTGCGGGGCAATCGGCTGGTGCGATCCGAAGGGTCCGATGCGTTTTTCGGTGGCCATCCGCACACTGACCCTTTTCAACACCGGAAATGCCGTCTTCAATGTCGGCGGCGGCATTGTCTACGATTCGAAGGCCGAGACGGAATATGAAGAATGTCTGCTAAAAGCGCGCTTCGCAGTAAACCATCAGCCGATTTCTCGCTGATCGAGACCCTGCGCTGGGAACCGGGCGCTGGCTTCCTGCGGCTCGACCAGCACCTGCGCCGGCTTGCACGCTCGGCCGATGCGCTGGGATTTCGCCAGCCGCAGGATGCATCGGCGCAGCTGACTGAAGCCGTTGTTGGCGGAGACGCCCCTTTGCGCGTTCGCCTCACCATGACCTATCGCGGCAAGATCGAAATCACGGTGACACCTATTGTCGCGGAACCGTCGGAAAAAATCTGGCGCCTGCGCATCGCGCGCCAGCGGCTTTCCTCCGACGATACGCTCTACCGCCACAAGACGACACGACGCGAGCCTTACGAGGCGGCAAGAGCGGAATTTTCAAAGGATGAGGCCGACGAGGTTCTACTGCTCAACGAGCGCGGCGAGCTTTGCGAGGGCACCATCACCAATCTGTTTGTCGAAGCCGAAGACGGACAGTTGCTGACACCCCCGCTTAACAGCGGCCTCCTGCCCGGCATCCTACGCGCCGACCTCATCCGCGAGCACAAGGCCCGTTCCGAAACGCTGCGGCCGGACGATTTGAAGGGGCGCCGGATCTTTGTCGGTAATTCGCTGCGGGGACTGATGGCTGCAGAACTGGTGGCGGAAAGCTGAAGACAAAGACAGCACTCAGGTGAGCGCGGTTCTAGGCTTTCTGTGTCTTGCGTCAAAAACCTCTAGAATTTCGGTTGCTTCGGGGGTGATCCTGTAAATCAGGACATAGACCGAACCGCCGACGACCAATCGTCTGTATCCAGGCCTCGCAAGAGCTGTGCCCAGATGAGGATTTGCCGCCAGCAGTTCCGCCGTCTCGACCATCTCGGCTGCGAAACGCCGGGCGGCCGGCGGATGGTGAACACCAATATAGTTTCGGATCGAGACCAGATCCTGAACTGCAAGCCTAGCCCAGAGGACGGGCATGGTCAGGATGGTTTTCGGATGTCAGCCACCGGTGCATCGGTTTCATCGGCTGTGCCCCAAGTCTTCAGCCAACCAAGAACGGTTGCGTTGGAGACGAAAAGTTCCGGCTCCTGAACAGCCACGTCTCGCGCATCGAGATAATCGCTCAGCGCCTCAGTCGCGATATCCGACATCGGGCGTTGCGTCCGGCGCGAGAGGGCATCAAGGCGACGCAGAACATCGGCAGGGATCTCCACATCAGCGGTTTGTTTCATTGATCAGCATCCCGTTTGCTTGACGACAAGATTAGCAATACCGATGCTGGGCAGCAAATGAAGATTGAGTGTTTCATGTCCTCTCTGCCCTACACCCCCTATGACGGCACGTCCCAGCCCTTCACCATCGGGCTTTCGCAGCTTGCGGCGGAGAACTGGATCGAGCCGGATGAGAGGCTGCCTGCTGCCCTTGCCGAAAAAGCGCGCCTGCTGGGTGAACACCGCGAGGCGATCTTTCGTGCCGAGGCGGGGACGCAAGAGGCGCAGCAGGAATTGCTGGCACTGCTCTGCGATTATCTGCCGGCGCGTTATCCCGAGCTTTATCGCCTTGCCGGTGATCGGATGGAGATTGCCGGTGCGCCGGACGTAGATGTTACCCATGAGGCGATGCCCGCTCTCATCCGCGCGGGCCTGCTGGTGGCCGATGATCTCGTTGTGATGCGGCGTGGCGAAAACGGCTGGCGCATTGCCGCCGCCTTCGTGGCCTTCCCCTCCTCCTGGTCGCTGGAGGAAAAATTCGGGCGGGTGATGGATGAAGTCCATGCCGAAGTCCCGGATTTTGAAGGCGGCAGTCGCAATGCCGAGCTGATCAATCGCATGTTCGACAAGCTGCCCGGCGACCGGCTGGTCAGCCGGATGAACTGGTCGGTGAATGCCACCAACGACCTTTTCCTGCCGAAATCCAAGAGCCAGCGGGTCATGGGCGATGTGGCCCCTGGAGCGCATTTTTTGCGCGTCGAGCGTCAGACGCTGCGCAAGCTGCCAAACTCCGGCGATATCGTTTTCACCATCCGCATCTATCTCGATCCTCTGGCACAGCTGGCCCGTGAACCGAATGCCGCGCGGCTGATGACATCGCTTGCGACACAACTTGCGGCAATGACGCCGGAGCAGGCCGCCTACAAGGGGCTGTCACACAAACGCCCGGCGATGATCGCGCTTTTGCAGAAAGCCGCGGAAACCGGTGATTATTCGCAGCTTCTGCCATAGGCTTGTTGTGTTCGCCCTCTTTATTGTGAAGGCGTTTTATGATCTAGACCGCCGCCAATCAGCGCATGCGAAACTTGCGTAGGAAACACGGTCCTCAGCGGCACCAAGCCGCGGGCCGAAGGAGCAACAGATGACTGAAACTACCCATCCGGTTTATGCCGAAATCACCGGGCCCATCGTCATGATCGGCTTCGGCTCCATCGGCCGCGGCACCCTGCCGCTCATCGAGCGTCACTTCAAGTTCGACAAGAGCCGGATGGTCGTCATCGACCCGCGCGAGGAACCGTCCGACATGGCGATCCTTGAAAAGCACGGCGTGCGCCACATCAAGGCCCACGTGACCAAGGAAAACTACAAGGAGCTGCTGAAGCCGCTTCTGACCGAAGGCGAAGGCCAGGGCTTTTGCGTCAACCTGTCGGTCGATACCGGCTCGCTCGACCTGATGAAGCTGTGCCGCAAGCTGGACGTGCTCTACATCGATACCGTCGTTG
>JAIXTO010000097.1 GCA_027483885.1 Rhizobiaceae bacterium | reverse complement strand
ATTTCAGACAAAGGTGACCGAGACGGTTCAAGGCGGGATATCGCCTCCATCCAAGACACCCAGAACTGCTCTCCATCCCCTCAAACCCAGGAAAGCGCAAAGCTTCGCCAGCCGCATGAAATATGCGTTTCGATAGCAATGTCAGTAATTTAGGTTCGCCGTTCCTCTCAGCGGGACGCAGTATCGATACATCTGTATTTTTAGATTTGCAATAGCATTATCCGTCGATTTAAGGTGCGTTCACCATTAGTGAGGGAGGTCACTTTGAACGATCAGCACCGCGACTCTATTGACATGGTTGCACGCTCTGCGCTTGCCGAACGGATGGCGCGAGAGGCGGGCGCGAAAGCCCGTTCGTTCCTGGCGCATCCGGACAAGCTGGGCTGGACGGAGAAGGCTTCATCGCAGGATATCGTCAGTGCCGCTGATGAAGCGACGGAGGCCTTTCTGCGCGAGATGATCCGGCAGCACTTCCCGGCCGATGGCATTGTGGGGGAAGAAGAAGGATCAACGACAGGCAGTTCAGGCTTCGATTGGGTCATCGATCCCATTGATGGCACCATGGCATTTCTGGTGGGACAGCCGAACTGGACGGTGTCGGTCGCTGTGCTGCACAATGGCGAACCGGTGATCGGTGTCGTTGCCGCCCCCATGTTCGACGAGATCTATGTTGGCCGGTCGGGAGGAGGTGCAACACTGAACGGCAGGCCTCTTGCCATCAATCCCGATTGGACGATCCGCTCGACGACCGTCGGTTTTGGCGGCACCGAAAGGGCCAACCCGCGCCATGTCGGGGGCTTCGTCACACGGCTTTATCAGGAAGGTGGCGTGATCTTTCGCGTTGGCTCCGGCGCGTTGATGCTCGCCTATGTGGCGGCAAACCGGCTTGCCGGTTACTACGATCCCACCTTGTTCTGCTGGGACTGCATGGCCGGCATGGTGCTGATCCGCGAGGCAGGCGGCCTGGCGGAATTTGCCGGCAGCCTGTCAGAGCCAGGCGAGATATGGGCGGGAAACAGCAATGTCTTCCAGGATCTGAAGCGCATCAGTGCTCTGCGTGATGAGGGCCTGTGATGGAGCGCCCTCAAGAACGGCTTATCTCAATACGCGAGGTTCGCTCTTCAACCGAAGAACAAACCTCGCATTGCGACATCTGATGACGAGACGTCAGCCGCCGAGGACAAACCTCGAAAACGCCAGCGAATTGCGCGCATCGTCATCCAGCTTGGCTTCATCGGCACCGTCCGTCAGGTCGCGCCAGACGCGAATGTCCGAGCCGATGGTTCCGCCGGTCTTGACGAAAGGTTCCATGACCACGGCACCGGTGTAGTTGATCTCGCGCAACGCAGCACCGATCTCATGCCAGGGCATCCGGCCTTTGCCTGGAACGCGGCGATTGCTTTCGCCGGTATGGAAGTGGCCGAGAAGCGGACCGGCGGTGCGGATGGCATCGCCAAAACTGTCTTCCTCGATATTCATATGGAAGGTATCGAGCATCACCTTGACGTTCGGCTTGCCGACCTCCTTCACGAAGGCGACACCTTCGGCAGCTGTGTTGAGAACGTGGTTCTCGAAGCGGTTCAGCACCTCGATGCACAGGTTGATGCCGAGATTGTTGGCGAAGTCTGCAACACCGTGAATGCCTTCAACGCCGCGCGCCCGATCGCCCTCCTTGTCGACCGGCTGCGAATAATCGACCGGCCAGTAGGAATGCAACGCGCCGCCGATGGTCTTGATGTCGAGCTTGGCGACATTGGTCAGCGTCTTCTCGAAGAAGGTCTTGCCCGCCGCACGCACAGATGCATCCGCCGATGCGAGGTTCTTGGCCTTCGACGGGCCAATGCCGGCGGTCAGGATAATGTTGTTGTCGATGGCGCTCTGTTTGAGGGCAGCAAGTTCGGCGTCGCTATACTCGTTGATATGGTGCGCAGCCACCTCGATCACATCGAAGCCGAGCTTGGCGACCTTCTCGATATAGGGGCCGAATTTCGCGCTCCATTCATGCTCCCAGTACGAGTAATAAATTCCGTGTTTCATGGATGTCTCCCTTTGATAGTGACGCATTAGAGGCTGCCGGATATTTTCGGCTGGCTTACGTGTTGTTCTTCACGCGCAGATCGGGCTCGGCGCTGTTCGACATGATGAAGAGGCCGTTCGGCAGATCGTTTTCCTCGACCTTCCGGGTGATCTCCTCTGGCGACAAGCCGAAACCCTGCCACCGGTCCTGAAGGCGGCGGCGCAATTCCTCGACATGAACGTCGACGAAAATCGTGAGGTCGAAGATGGATTTAAGCCGGTCCCAGGGCGCCTGCCGGGCCAGCAGGTAATTGCCTTCGCAGACGATGATCTCAGTCGATTGCGCAATGAGCCGACCGCCAGCGCGGGCAATCTCGATCGACCGGTCGAAAACGGGAACGGCGATGACATCGTCTTCATTCGCCTTCAGGCGCTGCAGCATATGGCGCAGACCGTGCGCATCGAATGTGTCGATGGCGCCCTTGAAGGCCCGTCGCCCCATCTCGTTCAGCACGGCATCATCATAATGATAGCCATCCATCGGAAAAAGCGCGGCCTGAAGCTCATAGTGTGACGCCAGCAGATCGACGACCTGTTCCGCCAACGTCGACTTGCCGGAACCCGGCGCGCCGGCAATGGCGATGAGAACGCGCCGGCGACCCCGCGCATTGAAGCGTTCGACAGACGCCGAGGCGATGATCTTTGCCGTCGCCTCGACCCTCGATGATCTCGTATCAGCCATTTGATGCCGTCTCCCTGTCTGCCCGAACCGGCTCACGCCAGCCCATACTGAACCGCCTTGTTGCGCAGGAATGACAGACCGTTTTCAAACACCTCTTCGGCATCGCGGGCAACGGGACGCCATGTGGAGATGGCGCCGGCCATCGTCACGGGCATCGCCGCGAAACTCTCCAGCGTCAGCGCGCCCTTGAAGCCGATGGCGGCGAGAGCTGCGAAGATCGCATCCCACGGCACGTTTCCATAGCCCGGCGTACCGCGGTCGCTCTCGGACATATGCATGTATTTCAGATGGTCGCGGGCAGCGATGATGCCGTTCGCCACGCCCTTTTCCTCCATATTCATATGGAATGTGTCGAGATGGACGAAGACATTGTCGAGACCGATGCGTTCGACCAGTGCAACGGCCTGCGCGGCGGAATTGACGAGATGGTTCTCATAACGATTGACGGCTTCAATCCCGAACTGAAGTCCGAGGCTTTTGGCGTGTTTTGCTGCAGTTGAAAGTGCGCGCGTCAGATTGTCGTATTCCGCTTCGGTCGGCGGAAAGCCGGTGCGCTCGTTGGTGCCGCCATAGGTGACGCCGGTCAGCGCCTCGGCGCCCATTTCGGCGGCCGTGTTCAGTGCAGATTTGAGGTGCTCGATCGCTGCATCGGGGCGCACCGAGGCCCATGCATGCTCCGGAAGAACAAGAGAACAGGCGGCGCGAAGCGCATGTTTTTCAAGCAGAGCGCGGCTATGCTTTGCATCGACAGACGGAATATCGATCAGCGGTATCTCGATAAAATCCTGTTTGTAGCGGGCCGCACCCGCGATTGCCCGTTCTGCCCCTGCGTGATCCCACACGGTGGTCCACATCATTGCGTGAATGCCAAGTCCCTGCACGTCAGGCCTTCTTTCTCATGAAAATACGATAGTTGGATGCAAGGGTGCGTGCAGTCATGACCACGATCATCAACACACCCCAGAGTGCGGTCGCCAGATGCTGGTTCGCGCCCATCAGGTTGAGGCCCGACGACAGAAGTTGCAGGACGACCAAGGCAACAAAGACCGGTAGCACCCGGCCAAACCCACCGAACGGATTGACGCCCCCGAGGAATGCCGCGAGCACGGTGATCAAAAGATAGGATTCGCCATGGCCAACGCGCACCGAATTGAACCGGGCGAGCATGATGATGCCGGCGACCGCGCACATGACCCCTGAGAGCGTGTAGACGAGCACGACGATCTTGCGCGTGTTGAGGCCCGAATAATCCGCCGCCTCCATGTTGGAGCCGATCATCAGCAAGCCGAAGCCAAGCTTGCTGCGCGTCAACAACACATGCCAGGCGGCCACGCAGAAGACGAAGATCAGCAGCGGGATGGGAAGGCCGAAAAGCGATCCATGACCAAGCGGCGCCACATAGGCCGGAAAGCCCGAGACATCGCCGCCGCGCGTTAAAAACTCTCCGAGCCCGCGCAGGAAGATCATCATCGAAAGCGTGACCAGGATGGGGTGCGCGCGAGTATAGGCGATGGCAACGCCCGTCAATGCGCCGGCTGCGGCACCGGTCGCAAGGGCGGCAAGGCAGGCCAGCAAGAAGGCGCTGACCGGAGCATCCGCCCCGCCATGCGCCTGCAGCACCCAGGCGGCCGCAAGGCCGGCAAGATTGGCGGTAAAGGTAATCGACAGATTGATGCCGCCGGTCAGGAGCGGCAGCAGCATGGCCAGCGTCAGCAGGCCGAGTTCCGGAAGCTGAAAGGCAACCGAGCCGAACGTGGCAAGCGACAGGAAATTATCCGCTGCAAGACCAAAAATCAGCATAACGGATACGAAGGCGATAACGGGACCGCCCATGTCCGCACCGAAGGTCGCGTTGAACTTTTGCACAAAGGTCTTCATGAGCGCTGGCTGCCTTTTCGGGAGGAACTCTTCAGGGCCTCAGGCAAAAGCTTGTCGAGCCGGGCGGACGAAAGCGTGATGGCGGTGAGGATGATGGCACCGACAATCATCTTGAAGGCAAAGGGGGAAACGCCCATCAGATTGAGCCCGTTCTGGGTGATGGAAACCAGGAGGACGCCCAGCACGCAGCCAAGCACCGATCCCTTGCCGCCACCGAGGCGCGCACCGCCCAGCACCGTCGCGGCCAGCACATCAAGCTCTCGGCCATAAAGCGCGTTCGGCACCACCTCCTGCGCGTAATGCGCCTGCATGAGCCCGGCGATACCGGCCATGAGGCCAAGCCAGCCGAAGGAGATGTACTGCATGGCACCGATATTGATGCCGAAACGGCGCGCACCTTCCGGGTTGTCGCCAAAGGCGTAGAGCTTGCGCCCGGTTGTCGTGCGCGAAATCATGAAGGACGTGGCGACGCAGCAGAGGATCATCACCACGACCGGCAGGGTAAGTTCCACCCAGGACCCGTCCGCCATCTCGTGTTCGTAGAAGACGACACGGTTGGAAAGCCAATCCGGCAGATTGTAGATCGACACGCCCTTGGTGAAGAACATCAGAAGGCCGAAGAAGATGTTGAAGGTCGATATGGTTGCGACGATCGAAATGATCTGCAGCCGGTAAACCAGAAAGGCATTGATCGCCCCAAGGCCGGTGCCAACAACGCCGGCAATCAGAAAGCCCTCGGCCCAATTACCGCCGCCCAGAGCCCCAAGCGCCAGCACCGTCACATACTGCACGACAGAAGCGGCGACAGCGAAGGAAATGTCGATTCCGCCCGAGATCAACACGACCAGAAGCCCGACCGCAAAGATGATGTTGACGGCGGAGATGTTCAGCACGTCGAAGGCGTTTGCGACGGTGAGGAAACGGTCGGTCCCGAAAGACAGGCCGATGCAGAGAAGAACCGTCACGGCAATAAGAGTAGTTTCGGTCGTATGATCCAAGACGAGCCTACGCATAGACGGCGGACTCCAATTCTGTAAGCGACGTTTGCCGCGGGTCGTAGACTGCCTGAAAACGCCCCTCCACCATGTGGATGACGCGGTCGGCGTTAAAATAGACTTCCGGCGGTTCGTCGGAGATGAGGATGATCGACAATCCTTCAGCAGCAAGCTTTCGGACAATGTCGAAGATGCCGGCCCTCGCCCCGACATCGACCCCCACAGTGGGTGCATCGAGGATCAGGATCCTGGGACCGATCGCCAGCCATTTGGCAATCGCCACGCGCTGCTGGTTGCCGCCGGACAGTGTGCGGATCGGATCATCGGGCGTACCGATCTTGACGCCGAGTTCCGAGATCCAGTGCGCAACGACATTCGCTTTTCTGGAGGAGGATATAAGACCGCCCGACAATATCCGATCGAGAGAGGCCATGACGAGATTGTCGGCGATGGATTGCGGCTGGTTCAGCCCGAGTGACAGCCGGTCCTCGGAGAGATAGGCGACACCTGCGCGGATCGCGTCCCGGTTTGAACCGAAACGAACCTTCTCTCCCGCCAGCAGGATCTCGCCGGAATGCGGTTGCCGCATGCCAAACAGCGTCAGCGCCAATTCGGTGCGCCCGGCCCCCAGAAGGCCGGTAATACCCAGCGTCTCACCGCGTCGCAGGTCAAAGGAGACGTTGCTGAATTCGCCATGGCGGGTGAGGTTTTTGACCGACAGAACCACCGGCGCATCGTCATGATCGGCGGCGATCACGGCGCTGTCGAAATTGCGGCCCGTCATCAATTCGGTCACACGGGACTGGGTCATCCCCTCAACAGGATAGACGCCAACGAGCGCACCATCGCGCAGCACCGTGATGCGGTCGGAGATTTCCAGCACTTCCGCCAAACGATGGGAAACGAAAACCACGGCGACGCCAGACGCTTGGAGATTGCGCACAATCTCGATCAGATAGTCGGTTTCCGATTGCGTCAGCGATGCGGTCGGCTCGTCCATGAAGACAAGGCGCGCTTCACCGACAAGGGCGCGCGCGATTGCAACAATCTGGCGCTGGGCTATAGCCAACTCCTTGAGCGGCATATGAATATCGAGTTCGATGCCAAGGCGCGCAAGTGCCTTTTTGGCTGCAGCGTCGATGGCGCTCTTGTCGATCAGGCCGTATTTGCCCTTGACCGCAAGCTGGAAACCAATGTTTTCAGCGACCGACATTTCACCGAAAAGCGCCAGATCCTGCCAGATCACCTGAATACCGAGGGACTGGGCAAGTGTCGGCGTCATCGCGGCAATCGGCTTGCCATCAAATAGGAATTCTGCGCCATCTTCGGGCGTATAAACCCCGGTAATGACCTTGATAAGCGTGCTCTTGCCGCAACCATTTTCCCCCGCCAGGCAATGGACTTCCCCCGGATTGACCTCGAAGGATACGCCTTTCAGGGCACGGACGCCGCCGAACGTAACCTTGATGTTTTTGAGGGAAAGAAGCGGGTGTGAGACCGTCATGAACGTGTACTCCGTCTGGCCACGCTTGCCGTGACCATTCGACTGACTTGCATTTTTTGAAAGACGTGGGCCACGCGGACGTTGCCGCCCGCGCAGCCCTCAGGCTCCGGGAGGATCAGAGCCCCATGGAAACCAGCTTATCGATGCTTTCCTTGTCGATCTTCAAAAGCTGATCGACGACGATGGTGTTACCCTCTGGCGTGATGGTGCCAAGGCCTTCGATGGTTTCACCGGCTTTCGGTGTCTGCCCCTTGGCAATCCGGTCGGCAAGGGTCACGAAGACTTCGCCGGCCTGCTTGGGGTTCCACATGAAGCCACCCGTCAATGCGCCGCTCTTGATCAGCTTGGCGCCCTGTCCAGGTGAGAACGGCCCGACAACGAAGATCTTGCCATCCTTACGGCGTTCTTCCACGGCGCGACCAGCGCCGATCGGCCCCTGAGACCCGAACGCCATGAAGCCGGCAAGATCGGGATTGGCCGACATCAGGTCGAGTGCGGTGGAGCGGCTCTTGTCGAGATCTTCGGCAACGCCATAGCGGTCACCGACGAGCTTCATGTTCGGATAATTGGCCTTGATATAGGCGATCGCCGCATCGGCCCAGGCATTGTGCAAGGGCACCGTCAGCGAGCCGACGAAAACGGCATAGGAGCCCTTGCCGCCCATCTTTTCTGCAAGAAGCTTGCCGTGCGCTTCACCAAATCCCTTGGCGGAGGCAAGTTCGAAATCCCAGTCCGCACCCGCCTGCTTTGGCGATTCGTGCGTGATGACCTTGATGCCAGCCGCCTGGGCCTTCTTCAGAACCGGCTCAAGCACCTTGGCGTCGTTCGGAACCACGCCGATAAAGTCGACCTTCTGAGCGATCAGGTCTTCGATGGCGCGAACCTGGAGCGCCGGATCGGCACTGGTGGGGCCCACCATGAAACCATTGACGCCGAGCTTTGCGCTCCGTTCCTTGATGCCTGCCTCCATGGCGTTGAACCATGGAATACCGCCAATTTTTACCACAACGCCGATTTTGGTTTCGGCAGCAAATGAGACGGTGGATGTAAGGAGCGCCAGCGAAATGCCAAGCGCAACTGAAATAAGTCTGTTCATGGGGTCCTCCTCCTCTGAATATCCCTCTGACGCAGAAAGGCGCGCCTGCAAGGGCTCGCGCCCTGCTGTCGTATTTCCAGTGCCCGTTACAGGCTCCTCCCGCGTCGCTCCTCAAGCGAACCATCTGCACAATCGATATTTCTAAGTTGCACAATCGATGGTGCAAGCACATTATCACCAAGCGGCCTTTCGTCAAGAGGGGCTGCCATCTACAACGTGCAAGACGTGAAGGGGTGATTCCAGGATGACGGAAAAGGAACAGAGGAAAGCAACGATTTACGATCTCTCGGTCAAATCGGGCGCATCGGCATCGACGGTGAGCGCTGTCCTGAACGGCACCTGGCGCAAACGGCGGATCTCGGAGGAGACCGCGAACAAAATAATTTTGCTGGCGCAGGAGCATAAATATACGGCCAACCAGCAAGCCAGGGCGCTTCGGAGTTCACGGTCGGGATTGGCGGGATTGCTGCTGCCCATCTACGATACGCGCTTCTTCTCCTCCATGGCCCAGACATTTGAAGCACAGGCGCGCAAACGCGGCTTCCTGCCAGTGGTGGTCGCGGGACGCCGTGATCCGGAAGAGGAGCGCCGGACCGTGGAGTCACTTGTCGCCTATTCCATTGATCTGCTGTTCATCGCGGGCGCTACCGACCCCGATGGCGTCCACAAGGTGTGTGCTCGGGCGCGGCTGCCGCATGTCAATATCGACCTGCCGGGAACACTGGCGTCTTCGGTCATTTCCGATAACAGGCAAGGTGCCAGGGCGCTTACCCTTGCGATCATTCGGCATGCCCAGCAAGGCGGTCCGCTGACGCCAGACGATGTTTATATGTTCGGCGGTCGCGACGATCACGCCAGCCGCGAACGCACCATCGGCTTTCACGCTGCAAAGGCGGAGATCTTCGGAACCTGCAGGGGCGACGACATGGAAAGCACTGGCTATTCGCCCAGCATGACGGCCCTTGCCTTCGAACGCTTCTATCAGCGCCACGGCAGGCTGCCGCGGTGCTTCTTCATCAATTCATCGATCAACTTCGAAGGTCTGCTTCGCTTCATGGGAAAACACGACGGGGAAGCCTTTGGCGACATCGTCGTCGGTTGCTTTGATTACGACCCCTTCGGCTCGTTCCTTCCCTTCCCCGTCTACATGATCAGACCAGACATTGAGGGAATGCTGGAAAAAGGTTTTGAACTGTTAGACTTGGAAGAAGATGCGCCCCGCATTGTCCTGATAGAACCTCAGCTTGTGCTGCCGCGCACGGCACTGGAGGGACCACTGGATGAACTGAAGGATAGCGTCACATCCCTTTAGCGCTGCAGAACGCACCAGAAGCGCCGGCGGTCATCTGCCACTGAGCTAGACGGCTCAGGCTGGAGTTCGCGCCTGGATTGACCACCGCTCGGCAAGGACAGAGTGCAAATAACAGCACCAAACCTGTTTAAGCCAGAAGTTTCTCCCGTTGTGCCGGCCCAGCCGGCAGCGCACGACTGGCAAGAATTGAGCCGATCACCAATGGGAGGCACACGAGATAGGCGTTGCGGATGCCAAAGGCTTCGGCCACGAAGCCGAGCAGCGGCGGACCAAGGAAAAAGATGACGAAAGCCATCTGAGCGATTGCGGCAACGTTGATGATGGCCGGACGATCCGTCCGCTGGGCGGCTGCCGAGACGGCCATCGGATAAACGGCGCTGCAGCCTGCCCCCATCAGCGCAAAGCCGAAAAGCGCGAGATAAGGATGTGGCGCAAGCCAGGCCAGGGCAATGCCTGCTGCGGCAATCAAAAGAAGCACCCGCCCGACGAGCCGTGCCCCATATCGATCGACGACCGGATCGACGGTGAGGCGGGCAAGGGCCATGAAGAAGGCAAACAGCGTCAGGCCCGAACCGGAAATGAAAGGCGAAACGTCAAATACCTCTTCCATGTAAATGGTTGACCAATCGATTCCTGCTCCTTCGATCAGGAAGGCCGAGGTCCCGATAATGCAAAGTGGCAGCAATGCCAAAGTCGGCAGCGCAAAGTGTGGTTGCTTCTCAGTCGGGCCGGCATCGTCGAGAGGGGCCGCGTTTTTCATGCCTGCCAGGTTCAGCGCGCCAAGCACGAACATCGCGCCGAGCAGCAGATGCATATGCACTTGCATGCTGATGCCCGCCTGCCTTACCAACGATGCGGTAACCGCCGTCACGAAGAAACCAAGGCTCCAGAAGCCATGCGCGCGGTTCATGATGCCGAAGCCTGCTTGCGCCTCGATCCTTCCAATCTCCACATTGAGGCAGATCTCCAGAGCGCCCGCGAGCAGTCCGATGGTAAACAGCGTTACGAAAACGAGCGGCGCGGACGGCAGAAGCGGGATAACGCTCAGCAGCGCCATGATCCCGAGCAGGGCCACGGCAAGCGTGGCCCGTGAACCAAGCCGGGCAATCAAGGGCGAAGAGACCGTCAGTGAAATCAGCGAGCCTATCGCCATGCCAATCAGCGTCGCGCCAAGTTCGGCCTTATTGATCGCAAGATGTGCCTGCAGGTCAGGCAGGCGGGAAAACAGCGAACCTGTCGACATGGCAAACAGGAAAAAGGCGACATAGACGCGGTACTGAGGCTGAAAACGCATTCGGGCCACTCGGTTATCACAGTCACCCGTTCAACCTGAGGCGGTGGAGGCTGTCAAATTCTAAAACCCGTTACGCCCTGTCGTTTCAGACGTTTTCGCATCAGACGTTTGGCGGTTTTGGTATTGCGGCGGCTCTGAACCAGCAGGTCGAGAACGAAGCCATCCTGATCGACAGCCCGCCACAGCCAATGCGTCTCGCCGCCAATGCCGATGACGACCTCATCGAGGTGACATGGGATAATTGACGAGTTCCGCTTGGCACCCTCCAAGAGGTGTTCAATTTTTCCGATAGGCCAGTTGGATCGAACGCGGGTATACAAGCACCGGCGTCACTCGCATGATCGGGCACTTGAAAATGCTCAAAGGAACCGTGAGTGACCTCTGACGTCCTGCCCATCGCCGGCCATGCAGCAGCCCAAAATGCCACCGTGACACATCGGCAGGACCAGTCCTGTCGCAGCATGCTTGCAGCGCTTGCCGTCAAGGGAGAGCTTCTGGTCGTCGATGACGAGGTCGATCCGCTGTTCGATCTCTCGGCCCTTCTCTCGCTCACCCATGATACGTTTGCGGTGCGGGCAAACCGGATCAAGGGTTACGACATGCCGGTGTTCGGCAATCTCCTGTCGAGCCTCGATCGCATCGCGCTTGCACTCAACGTGCCCAGGGCGGAAATCCAGACATCGCTGCTCGCGTCGATCAAGACACCCATCGCACCTGTTCTGGTTGACGATGCGCCGGTACAGGAAAAGATCTTTGAGGGTGGTGTGCTGGCGCATCTCCCCGTTCCGACCTTCTTTTCCGAGGAGACCGGTCCTTATATCAGCGCCGGCCTGATGGTGGCCGTTGATCCGGAAACCGGCCTTGGGAATGCCTCTTACGCGCGACTGAAGATCCTCGGCCCCAACGAGGCGCTGATCGGCATCGCGCCGAACCACCATCTGGCCATCATGGCCCGAAAAGCCGCCGACAAGGGCGAGGCGTTGCCCTTTGCCGTTGTGCTCGGCGCCCATCCGATCATCCAGCTTGCCGCCTGCCTTTATCTCGGCCTCGGCGACGACGAGATGCATTGTGCAGGCTCGCTGTTCGGCGAGCCGGTGCGCATGACACGCTGCCGTACCAGCGACATTCTCGTTCCAGCAGAAGCCGAGATCGTCATCGAAGGGCATATCCATGCCGACAAGCCGATCGTCGAAGGATTGGTTTCCGAATATCACGGCATGTACGAAAACTATGGCAGCGGCGTGCTGGCGACCTTCGACTGCATGACCACCCGTTCCGACGCGATGTTCCAGGTCATCGAACCGGGCTACCATGCCGAACACATCTATCTTGCCGCCGTGCCCATCGCCGCCAGCCTCAAGGCGCAGCTTTCGCGCGTTATTCTCAACGTCGGGGAAGTGGCCGTCACCGAATCGGGCTGCGGCCGCACCAATGTCGTGATCCAGATCGACAAACCGCGGCCGGGACAGGCCCGTCGCGCCATGGCCGTCTGCTGGGGTGCGGTCAGCATCGTCAAGACGGTCACCATCGTCGATACGGATGTCGATCCATGGAATCTGGCGGCCGTCGAGCTGGCCAAATCCACCCGCATGCGTGCCGAGCGCGACATTCTCATCGTGAAGGACATGACTGCCGACCGCTCGGAACCGCAGGAAGACGGTTTTCTCGTCACCAAGGTTGGCTACGACGCGACATGCAAGCCGGGCGACCGCAAGGAAGGTTATGGCAAGGCGCAACCACCAGCCGAGTCCTATGCGCGGATGCGCAGCCTGCTCGACCGAATGACGCCGGGGGCACCTTCATGCGTCGGCTGATCGTTGCCATCACCGGCGCATCGGGCACCTGCTACGGCGTACGGGCGCTGGAAATGCTGCGCGAACTCGGTGGCTTCGAGACCCATCTGGTCATCTCGCCGGCCGGCCTTCGCACCGCT
>JAIXTO010000099.1 GCA_027483885.1 Rhizobiaceae bacterium | reverse complement strand
TGGCGCGCCCTTCGTGGCTGGCGCTACCGTGAAGGCCGAAGTCGTCGAACATAACCGTGGCAAGAAGGTTCTCTCCTTCAAGAAGCGTCGTCGTCAGAATTCCAAGCGAATTCGTGGCCATCGCCAGCATCACACGGTCGTTCGCATCACCGACATCGTCGGCTGATCGGTTTCAACAGGTTTTCGAAGGTTTAAAGGAGAAATCCCATGGCACATAAAAAAGCTGGCGGCTCCTCGCGCAACGGTCGCGATTCCCAATCAAAGCGTCTTGGCGTGAAGAAGTTCGGCGGCGAAAACGTCATCGCCGGCAACATCATTCTGCGCCAGCGTGGCACGCAGTGGCATCCGGGCGCCAATGTCGGCCTCGGCAAGGACCATACCATTTTCGCACTCACCGCCGGTAATGTGGACTACCGTACGAAGGCTAACGGCCGCGTATACGTGTCCGTAATGCCGAAAGCGGAAGCCGCGGAATAACAAGCCGGAGCGCGTTAAGTCAGCCGGCGTCACATCGACCCGGCTGATGCCCGCAAAAGGTTCAGTCTGAAAAAAGGGGAGATGGGGCGCCACCCACCTCTCCTTTTTTCTTTAACCCCCGTCAGGAGGACTGAACCATGCAGGACGAATTATTAAGGAGCAGCCAGCAGAGGCTGCCGCAAGAGCGGTTGAGACCGCAACGGTTACGGAGCGATTGCCCTGTCTTGTTGTCGCAGAGACTTGTCCTGCGCGCGCCTCACGAAGAAGACATCGACGCCCTTACCCATCTCGCCAACAATGTGAACATCGCGTCCATGGTGTCGCGCATGCCGCATCCGTATACGGCAAAAGACGCAGCCGATTTCGTGCGACGCACGAAAGCGGGCGAGATTGGCAAGTGCGTTTATGCCATTACGCGAGGAGACAACGGCGCCTTTCTCGGTTGTTGCGCGCTGGAGCCGCATCTTGATGATCCCCTGACGCTCGAAATCGGCTATTGGCTGGGCGAACCGTTCTGGAATGAGGGCTTTGCCACGGAAGCAGCGCATGCGCTGATCGATATGGCGTTCCGCACCCGCGATATCGACCAGATCGATGCCCGCTGCCGGGTCACCAACATTGCCTCGCGCCGGGTTATCCAGAAGTGCGGCTTCCAGTTCCAGGGGTCCGGCATGGTCGGTTCGCTGGCGCTTGGCGGCATGGTGCCGGTCGAGTGGTTTCGGCTGGATCGCAAGACCTGGATGTCGCTGAAGAGCTGGGGGGAAATGCGATGAGCACGGCATTTCTGAAGAGGACCGTTCCCGCCGGCGAAGGCCCGGGCTCCTGCCCGATCATCGAGACGCAGCGTCTGGTTCTGCGCCCGCACCGCATGGAGGATGCGGATGCGATGGCGCAGTCGCTGAACGACTGGCAGGTGACGCGCATGCTGGCGCGGGTTCCGCTTCCCTATAGCCGGGACGATGCGCGCGATTGGCTGAACAGGCAAAGGTCCGGCGCCTTGCCGGGCTGGAACCTTGCCATCACCGAAGGCGACGGCGTTCATATCGGCTGTGTCGGCCTGGAACCGCGTCACGGTCTCTGGCACCTCGGTTATTGGCTGAACCGCTTCTACTGGGGCCACGGGTTGATGAGCGAGGCAGCCTTTGCAGCGATCGAACGCTTCCAGCGGCGCATGCCGGAGACGGTGCTTTATTCCGGTGCCTTTGCCGATAATGCCGCATCGCTGCGGATCCAGGCGAAGCTGGGCTTTACGGTGACGGGAAGCGGCGAGGTATTTTCTCTCGCACGCAACCGCATGGCACCGCATATCGAAACACGGCTTGATCCGGGCGCGCTTCGAGACCCGGCCGCCGGCTGAGGCCTCAACAACAAAGGGCAAGGCGGATCGCTCCGGCTTGCCCCTCCCCGGTTGCGGGTTCTAGCGCATCGAGGGGTTTTTAAGGGTGGCCGAACAACGGTCACCGTATAAAACTGCAATATTCTTTGACCTTCACAACGAGCGGCGATAACGAAAAGTCCGGCAAACGGTGCGCTCTCGCCCCATCAACCCCAGAACTGACGGCAGAACCCATGAAATTTCTCGACGAGGCAAAAGTCTACATCCGATCCGGCGACGGTGGCGCAGGTGCGGTGTCGTTTCGCCGCGAAAAATTCATCGAGTTCGGCGGCCCGGATGGCGGCGATGGCGGGCGCGGCGGTGACGTGTGGGTGGAGGCAGTCAACGGCCTCAACACGCTCATCGATTTCCGTTTCCAGCAGCATTTCAAGGCCGCGACCGGCGTCCACGGCATGGGGCGCAACCGCACCGGAGCGAATGGCTCCGGCGTCACGCTGAAAGTGCCTGTGGGAACGCAGATTTTTGAGGAAGACAACGAGACGCTGATCACTGACCTCACCAAGGAAGGCCAGACCTTCCGCCTGGCGGCCGGCGGCAATGGCGGTTTCGGCAATGCGCATTTCAAATCCTCCACCAACCAGGCGCCCGACTGGGCCAATCCTGGCCTCGAAGGCGAGGAAAAGACAATCTGGCTGCGGCTGAAGCTGATTGCCGATGCCGGTCTTGTCGGTCTGCCGAATGCCGGAAAATCGACCTTCCTGGCAACGGTCACCCGTGCCCGGCCGAAGATCGCCAATTATCCCTTCACCACGCTGCATCCCAATCTGGGCGTTGCCACCATTGACGGGCGCGAATTCGTGCTCGCCGATATCCCGGGTCTGATCGAAGGCGCCCACGAGGGTGTCGGCATCGGTGACCGTTTCCTCGGCCATGTGGAGCGCACGCGCGTGCTGCTGCATCTGGTGTCTGCCCAGGAAGAAAATGTCGGCAAGGCCTACAAGACCGTGAAGTACGAGTTGGAGGCCTATGGCGGCGGTCTCACCGACAAGCCGGAAATCGTTGCGCTGTCGCAGATCGACGTGCTCGACGAAAAGGAACTGAAGAAGAAAGCCAAGGAGCTGGAAAAGGCCTGTGGGCGACCACCCATGCTGATTTCGGCCGCCATCAGCAAGGGCATGCTGGAAGTGCAGCGGGCTCTGCGTGATGTCATCGTATCCTCCAAGGGCGAGACGGCGCTTCCTGACCGCAGTCTTGGCGAAGACGTAGAAAACGAGGATTGAGATGAGCCTGTCGCGCAAGCCCCTTGCCGGTCATCGCCGGATCGTCATCAAGATCGGCTCTGCCCTCCTCGTCGATCGCAAGACGGGTCTGAAAAGCGCCTGGCTTTCTTCCGTCTGCGCCGATATCGCAGCCTTGCGGGCGCAGAATATCGACGTTCTCGTCGTTTCCTCCGGCGCCATTGCGCTTGGCCGCACCGTGCTTGGCCTGCCGTCCGGTGCGCTGAAGCTGGAGGAAAGCCAGGCGGCGGCAGCCGTTGGCCAGATCGCGCTGGCGCGCGCCTGGTCGGAAAGCCTGTCGCGCGACGAGATCGTCGCCGGCCAGATCCTGCTGACGCTTGGCGATACGGAAGAAAGGCGTCGTTATCTGAATGCGCGCGCGACCATCAGTCAGCTGCTGAAGCTCGGCGCCGTGCCGATCATCAACGAGAACGACACGGTCGCCACATCGGAAATCCGCTACGGCGACAATGACAGGCTTGCCGCCCGTGTTGCCACCATGACCGGGGCGGATCTGCTGGTGCTGCTGTCTGACATCGACGGGCTTTATACGGCGCCGCCGCACCTTGATCCGGACGCCCGGCATCTGGGCACCATTGCAGCGATTACCCCGGAGATCGAGGCGATGGCCGGTGGGGCAGCATCAGAACTGTCACGCGGCGGCATGCGCACCAAGATCGATGCGGGCAAGATCGCAACCGGTGCCGGCTGCGGCATGATCATCGCGTCCGGCAAGACGGATCATCCCTTGAAGGCAATCGATAGCGGTGCCCGCTCCTCGTGGTTTGCACCATCAGGCACGCCGGTCACGGCCCGCAAGACCTGGATTGCCGGGCAATTGCAGCCGGCGGGAGATCTTGTGGTGGATGCCGGTGCAGAACAGGCGCTGGCGCGCGGCAAGAGCCTGCTGCCGGCCGGCGTTCGCGCCGTGTCCGGCCAGTTCAGCCGGGGGGATACGGTTGCCATTATCGGCACAGAGGGGCGCGAGATCGCCCGTGGACTGGCTGGCTATGATGCGGAAGAGGCGCGCCAGATTACTGGGCGCAAGTCCGCAGAGATCGAGGCGATCCTCGGTTATGCCGGTCGCGCCGCCATGGTTCACCGCGATGATCTCGTGATGACGGGGACGGTGGTTTCGGGAATGACTGCGGATAGAGTTTCAGAGGATGCCGCCCATGCTTGACAAGGTTGTTACATCAGACATCGATCGCCTGATGCAGGACATGGGTGACAAGGCAAAGGCTGCCGGCCGCATGCTTGCGACGGCATCCGCCGAAGCCAAGAACCGGGCGCTGACATCGGCGGCCGATGCGATTGTTGCCGCACGCGACGAAATCCTCGCCGCCAACGCCAAGGATCTGGCAGCCGTCGCTGACAAGGGCCTGCAGCCGTCTTTCATCGACCGGCTGACGCTGAACGATAAGCGGGTGCTAGAGATGGCCGAGGGATTGCGCGCCATCGCAGCGCTTGCCGATCCGGTTGGCGATGTGATTGCCGCCTGGGAGCGTCCGAACGGGCTGAAGATCGAGCGCGTGCGCACGCCGCTCGGCGTCATCGGGGTGATTTACGAGAGCCGCCCGAACGTGACGGCCGATGCTGGTGCGCTCTGCCTGAAGGCCGGCAATGCGGTGATCCTGCGCGGCGGGTCTGACTCGCACCATTCATCGCAAGCGATCCATCGCTGCCTTGCCAAGGGACTTACAGAGGCCGGCCTGCCGGAAGATGCCATCCAGATCGTGCCGGTGGCGGATCGCGCGGCCGTTGGCGCCATGCTGTCCGGCCTTCACGGCGCCATCGACGTGATTGTGCCGCGCGGCGGAAAAAGCCTTGTGGCGCGGGTGCAGGCGGAAGCCCGCGTGCCGGTCTTTGCCCATCTGGAAGGGCTTTGCCATATCTATGTTGATGCCTCTGCCGATCTCGACATGGCGGTCAGCATCGTCGTTAATGCGAAAATGCGGCGCACCGGCATTTGCGGGGCAGCCGAAACGCTGCTCATCGACCGGGCGGCAGCGGCTACGCATCTGAAGCCCATTCTTGCCGCGCTGTCGGCTGCCGGTTGCGAGATCCGTGCCGCGGCGGATGTCCTGGCGCTGGCGCCCGACCTTGTTCCGGCAATCGAAGAGGACTGGCGCACGGAATATCTGGAAGCGATCATTTCGGTTGCGCTGGTGGATGGCATCGATGGCGCCATCGGCCATATCGCCACCTATTCTTCCAATCACACGGAAGCGGTGATTGCCGAGGATCCGACCGTGGTGTCCCGCTTTTTCAACGAGATCGATTCGGCCATCCTTTTGCACAATGCCTCAACGCAGTTTGCCGATGGCGGCGAGTTCGGAAT
>JAIXTO010000127.1 GCA_027483885.1 Rhizobiaceae bacterium | reverse complement strand
GGCCGTCCTGTCTATTCCTACCGCCTGTCGATCATCCACTTCTGGGCCCTGATCTTCATGTATATCTGGGCCGGCCCGCATCACCTGCACTACACGGCTCTGCCCGACTGGGCGCAGACACTCGGCATGGTGTTCTCGATCATGCTGTGGATGCCCTCCTGGGGCGGCATGATCAACGGCCTGATGACGCTCTCTGGCGCCTGGGACAAGATCCGCACCGACCCGATCATCCGCATGATGGTGATTGCGATTGCCTTCTACGGCATGTCGACCTTCGAAGGTCCGATGATGTCGATCAAGGCGGTCAACTCGCTCAGCCATTATACGGAATGGACCATTGGTCACGTGCATTCGGGCGCGCTCGGCTGGGTCGGCATGATTTCCTTTGGCGCGATCTACTTCCTCGTTCCGAAACTCTGGCACCGCAACCGGCTTTACAGCCTTGCCATGGTCAACTGGCACTTCTGGCTCGCCACCCTCGGCATCGTCGTTTATGCGGCCGTGATGTGGGTTGCCGGCGTGCAGCAGGGCCTGATGTGGCGCGAATATGATGACCAGGGTTTCCTCGTCTATTCCTTCGCCGAAGCCGTCGCCGCCATGTTCCCCTATTACGTGCTGCGCGCCGTGGGCGGGATCATGTACCTCGCCGGTTCGCTGATCATGGCCTTCAACATCACCATGACCATTCTCGGTTACGAGCGGCAGGAAAAGCTGCCGGGCAGCGTGCCCGCCAGCCTCCAGCCGGCCGAATAAGGAGAAGAACCCATGTCCATTCTCGACAAACATCAATTCATCGAGCGTAACGCGACGCTGTTGCTGGTGGGGTCTCTGCTGGTCGTGTCCATCGGCGGCATCGTGGAAATCGCACCTCTCTTCTATCTCGAAAACACCATCGAGAAAGTGGAGGGAATGCGGCCCTATTCGCCGCTGGAGCTTGCCGGACGCAATATCTACATCCGGGAGGGCTGTTACGTCTGCCACAGCCAGATGATCCGGCCGTTCCGCGACGAGGTGGAACGTTACGGACATTACAGCCTTGCGGCCGAATCCATGTACGACCATCCGTTCCAGTGGGGCTCCAAGCGCACCGGGCCGGATCTGGCCCGCGTCGGCGACCGTTATTCCAACCAGTGGCACGTGCAGCACCTGATCCGCCCGCGCGACGTGGTGCCGGAATCGATCATGCCAAGCTACGCCTTCCTCAAGGAAACGCCGCTGAAGATCACTGACGTCACCATGGAGCTGAAGGCGAACCGCGCCGTCGGCGTGCCCTATAGCGACGAGATGTTGGAAAGCGCCAAAGCGGATCTGACCGCCCAGGCCGATCCGAACGCCGATACGGCCGGCCTTCTCTCTCGTTATCCGAAGGCGAAGGTGGGCGATTTCGATGGTGATCCGGCAAAGCTGACCGAGATGGACGCGCTCGTCTCCTATCTCCAGATGCTCGGCACGCTGGTCGATTTCTCCACCTATGACGATGCAACCGGTTACCGCTGAGGAGATGCGAAGATGGAAGTCTATACCGCAATGCGCCACTTCGCAGATAGCTGGGGCCTGCTCGCCATGGCCCTGTTCTTCCTCGCCGTGGTGTTCTCAACCCTTCGTCCCGGCGCGAAAATCTCTGCCGACGAAGCCGCAAAAATCCCTCTGAAGGAGGATTGATCATGGCGGACAAACATATCGATGACGTCAGCGGCGTCGAAACCACCGGTCATGAGTGGGATGGCATCCGCGAACTGAACAACCCGCTGCCGCGCTGGTGGCTGTGGACCTTTTATGCCTGCATCGTCTGGGCTCTCGGTTATATGGTGGTCTATCCCGCCGTGCCGATGCTGACGGGGGCGACAAAGGGCTTGCTTGGCTATTCGAGCCGCGCTGAACTGGCGGGCGAAATGGCGGGCGCCAAAACCGCGCAAGGGGCGATCGTTGAAAAGATCTCGGCCTCGTCGCTGCCGGAAATTCTTGCCGATCCGCAGATGGCGCAGTTTGCAACGGCTGCCGGTGCGGCCGCGTTCAAGGTCAACTGCGTGCAGTGCCATGGCTCCGGCGCCACCGGTGGTGCCGGTTACCCGAACCTCAACGACGACGACTGGCTGTGGGGCGGCAAGGCTGAGGATATCCATCAGACGATTGCCCACGGCATCCGTTATGCGGACGATGCGGAAAGCCGCGTGTCCGAAATGCCGGCCTTTGCCGATATCCTGAAGCCGGAAGAAATCCGCGAGGTTTCTGCTTATGTGGTGAGCCTCACGGGCACGCCGCGCAATCCGGCCATGGTCGAGCCCGGCAAGGCGCTGTTTGCCGATAACTGTGCCTCCTGCCATGGCGAGGATGCCAAGGGTAATCGCGAGTTCGGCGCACCGAACCTTGCCGATGCCATCTGGCTGAAGGTGAAGGGCGAGGACCAGATCGCCGCACAGGTTCGCCAGCCCAAGCATGGCGTCATGCCCGCCTGGCAGGCGCGTCTCGGCGATGCGACCGTCAAGGAACTGGCCGTTTATATCCATTCGCTCGGCGGCGGCGAATAATTTTTGCCACCTGTTCACCCGAAAACCTGCAAGCCGCGCTCTTTGGGCGCGGCTTTTTCGTTTCGAGGCGTGGGTGCGACATCGGCGCGCGCCGGGCTGGAACTTGACCCAAGTCAAGGATTGCCGGGCGGATCGGTGTGAAAAAGGCGGCGATAAGAAGTGGATCAGCCCCCATGAACCTTTACACCGCCAAAAAGCCGAAGACCGAACCCGCAAACGGCGCACCGAAAGCCGGGCCGGACGAGCCGCTTTATGCGGCGCGCAAGAAGATTTTTCCAAAGCGCGCCGAAGGGCGTTTTCGCCGCTTCAAATGGCTGGTCATGCTGATCACGCTCGGCATTTATTACCTGACACCGTGGATCCGATGGGATCGCGGCCCGTTTGCGCCCGATCAGGCGGTTCTTGTGGATCTCGCCAACCGGCGCTTTTATTTCTTCTTCATCGAGATCTGGCCGCAGGAGTTCTTTTTCGTCGCAGGCCTTCTGGTCATGGCGGGTTTTGGCCTGTTTCTCCTGACCTCCGCCGTCGGGCGCGCCTGGTGCGGTTATGCCTGTCCGCAGACGGTCTGGGTCGATCTGTTTCTTGTCGTCGAGCGTTTTATCGAGGGTGATCGCAATGCCCGCATGAAGCTCGATGCCGGGCCGTGGACCTTTGACAAGGTCTATAAGCGGGTCACGAAACATGCGATCTGGCTGCTGATTGCCATCGCCACCGGCGGTGCCTGGATCTTCTATTTTGCCGATGCGCCATCGCTCGCGTTTGATTTCCTCACCGGCCATGCGGCCTTTGTTGCCTATTCGACCGTCGCACTTTTGACCGCCACCACCTATGTGCTGGGCGGGCTGATGCGCGAGCAGGTCTGCATCTACATGTGCCCCTGGCCGCGTATCCAGGGCGCCATGTTGGACGACAATTCGCTGGTTGTGACCTATAATGACTGGCGGGGCGAGCCGCGTGGCAAACATCAGAAAAAAGTGGCCGCCGACAGCAACGCGGCCGGTGATTGCGTCGATTGCAATGCCTGCGTTGCGGTCTGTCCCATGGGCATCGATATCCGCGACGGCCAGCAGCTGGAATGCATCACCTGCGCGCTGTGCATCGATGCCTGCGACAGCGTGATGGACAAGCTTGAGCGCCCGCGCGGCCTCATCGCCTATGCCACGCTCAACGAATACGAGTCGAACATGGCGCTGGCGACCGACAATGGCCGCATCGGCATCGAGCCTGTCCGGGTTCGCAAGGCAGACGGCGCGTTCAGCGACAGCGTCCGCCATTTCAACTGGCGCATCATTCTTCGGCCGCGCACGCTTCTCTACATGGGCGTCTGGACGGCTGTCGGCATCGGGCTCGTCGTGGCCCTCCTCAGCCGCGACCGGCTGGAGGTCAATGTGCTGCATGACCGCAATCCGCAATATGTGCTGGAATCGGATGGGTCGATCCGCAACGGCTACACGATCCGGCTTCTCAACATGATCCCCGAGCGGCGCACGGTGCTGTTGTCGATGATGGGGCTTGCCGGCGCCGAGATGAAGATCCCGGCACTGACCGATGCCTCCGACCGGGTCTTTGCCATTCCGGTCGAGCCGGACAAGGTCACCACGCTGAAGGTCTTTGTCACCCTGCCCAAGGGTGCTGTGGGCGATGCCCGTGAAGGCTTCAGCTTTATCGCGGAAGACCGGGCCAGCAGTGAAAAAGATGTCTACCGCGCCAACTTCAATACTCCGGGAGCCAAGTGATGACCCATACGAAGAGCTTCGTTTTTACCGGATGGCATATGGCCGGCGTGGTCGGCCTGTTTTTCGGCACGATCATTTCGGTGAATTTCTACATGGCCTATCAGGCGGTGCATTCCTGGAGCGGGCTCGTGGTGGAAAACACCTATGTCGCCAGCCAGCAGTTCAATTCCAAGGTGGCGGAAGCCAAGGCTCTGGGCGCGAGCGGCATTTCGGGAACGCTGACAGTGGAACAGGGCGTGATCCGTTATGTAATCTCCGGACCTGACGGAAAGCCTGTTCCCGTCGATACCGTGACGGCAACCTTCAAGCGGCCCGTCGGCGATCATCAGGATTTTTCGGCGGTTCTGACGGATGTCGGCAATGGCACCTATGAGGCCGTGCACGATGTGCTGCCCGGCCACTGGATCGTGGATACGAGCGCGATGCGCAACGGAGACCGCATTCTCCACCACAACAGGCGCATTGCCGTTATCGGAGCAAAGTCATGAGCTGCTGCGCGCCGGGCACGGAAGCGTCTTTGGACATGGCGCGCGCCACGCTGGCGCTGCCTTCTGCCGAGGAACTGATGCTGGCCAGCCGCGATCTCGGTGAAGGCCTGCGCCAGATCGATCTCAGTGTCCCCGGCGTCCATTGCGGCACTTGCATCAGCGCCGTCGAACACGCGCTGGTGGCGCTTTCCCCCGTTCAGAAAGCCCGCGTCAACCTGTCGACCCGCCGCGTCTCCATCGTCTGGCACGCATCGGAGGGCGAGGGTGCGATGGATCCGGTCGATTTCGTTCGCGCCATCAAGCGGGCAACGGGCTATGACGCGCATCTGCTCTCGGCCGCCGAAGAGGCCGGCGACGTGCTGAAGGCGCAGCTCATTCGCGGCGTTGCCGTCTGCGGTTTTGCCGCCGCCAATATCATGCTTCTGTCGGTCTCCGTCTGGTCGGGGGCGGAGGCTTCCACGCGCGATCTCTTTCACTGGATCTCGGCGATGATTGCAGCACCCGCCCTCGTTTACGGCGGACGCTTCTTCTACCGGTCGGCCTATGCGGCGCTCAGCCGTGGCCGAACCAACATGGATGTGCCGATAGCGCTCGCCATCACGCTCTCCTATGCCGTGTCGCTGTGGGAAACCCTTCATCACGGCGAACACGCCTGGTTCGATGCGACGGTATCGCTGCTGTTTTTCCTGCTGATCGGACGCACGCTCGATCATATCATGCGCGACCGGGCGCGCTCCGCCATCACCGGCCTTGCCCGCATTTCTCCGCGCGGCGCCATGGTTGTGTCGAATGATCGAAGCCGCGAGTATCGCCCGGTCGAGGATGTCGTGCCGGGAGACCGCATCGCCATTGCCGCCGGTGATCGCGTGCCGGTGGATGGGCTGGTTATCGAGGGGGAAAGCGATCTCGACCTTTCCATCGTCAATGGCGAAAGCGCCCCGGTTGCCGTTCGCGCGGGCGCGCTTGTGCAGGCGGGCACCGTCAGCCTCACCGGATCTCTGCTGCTTCAGGCCACAGCCACGGCGCGCCAGTCGTTTCTGTCGGAAATCATCACGCTGATGGAGGCGGCCGAAGGCGGGCGGGCCCAGTATCGCCGCATCGCGGATCGGGCGGCACAGATCTATTCGCCGGCGGTACATCTTCTGGCGCTTCTCACCTTCCTCGGCTGGGGCATGTTTGGCGGGGATTGGAAACAGGCGATGCTGATTGCCATTGCCGTGCTCATCATCACCTGCCCCTGTGCGCTCGGCCTTGCCGTGCCCGTTGTTCAAGTGGTGGCGGCCGGACGACTGTTCCAGAACGGCGTGATGGTGAAGGACGGTTCGGCCATGGAGCGGCTCGCCGAAATCGATAGCGTGGTATTCGATAAGACCGGCACGCTGACGCTTGGCCGCCCGCAGCTTGTCGAGACGGTGGGCACGCCCGCCCGTATCGCCATGGCCGCAGCGATTGCCGCACACTCGCGCCATCCGCTCTCGCAGTCCATCTACAACGCCTATCCGGGCCCTGTTGCAAGCCTTGGGACAGTCACGGAAATTGCAGGCGACGGCCTGCTCGCCAAAATGCCGGAGGGAAAATACCGGCTGGGCAAGCGGGCGTTTGCCTGCCCGGGTTCGGTCAGCCCCCAGCGCGGTGGCTCCGAAGTCGTGCTGTCGCTCGACACGGTGGAAATTGCCCGCTTTCACCTGGAGGACCGACTGCGGCCGGATGCCGAGACGGCCATCGAGACGCTGCAGCAAAAGGGTTTTGAAACGCGGGTACTGTCCGGAGACCGGCAGCCGGTGGTCGCTGCCATGGCCGCAAGGCTTGGCATCGACGCCTTCGAGGCAGAGCTGTCTCCCGGCGGCAAGACAAAAGCCATAGAGGCACTACAACGGGGTGGACGGCGGGTGCTGATGGTGGGCGATGGCATCAACGATGCGCCGGCGCTGAGTGCCGCGCATGTCTCGATGGCGCCGGCAACGGCCGCCGATATCGGCCGGCAGGCAGCGGATTTTGTCTTCATGCATGACAGCCTCGAGGCGGTGCCGATGGCCATCCGCATTTCGGTCAAAGCCGGCCGGCTGATCCGCGAAAATTTTGCGCTGGCCATCGGCTACAACATCATTGCGGTGCCGATTGCCATTGCGGGTTATGCCACGCCGCTGATTGCCGCCATCGCCATGTCCACCTCGTCGCTGATCGTGGTCGCAAATTCGCTGCGGCTGAACGATGTGCGGCGGGCGAAGGCTAAAAGTCCCGAAGTGGATCGGGTCAGCGCCGGACCGCTCCCAGGAAAGGCGTCACTGGCATGAATATGCTGATTTACCTCATCCCGGTTGCGCTTCTGCTCGGCGGGCTTGGCCTTGGCGCCTTCCTCTGGTCGCTGCGCAATGGCCAGTATGACGATCTCGATGGTGCCGCCTGGCGGGTGCTGGACGATGACGATCAACCAAGGCCTTGAATGCTAAACGATTTCCGGTGCCGAAGCCGCCGCCCTTGAGGGTCGGCGGCTTTTCACGTTCGGTGATGCCGGGCAGGGCAGGCTCATGCCGCCGTGCGCGCAGCGCCAGCTTTTGCAGCCGGCACGCGGCGCAGAATTTCCTCGGCGTAGAGCCTGGCATTTTCGCGCGCCTTGTCGAGATTGCTGATGCGCTCTGCATCCATCGTATACAGTGTTCCTCCACAATCGAAGATGTCGCGGTAGGCGGAGCGCTCGATGATCGGGGTGTTCAGCACATCGACGTTTCGCTGCGCGAGAAGCCCCTTCACCGCCAGCAGTGCGCGCGTCGTCACCATGGAATTGACGCGGGTCAGCACCACGGAATGGGGCACATACATGCCAAGCTTTTCGCCGAGATATTGAAGGAGTTCCAGCACATGGGCGCCGCCCTGCGCATCCATGGCGCAGCCCTGGATGGGGATCAGCACATGGTCGGAAAGGCCAATGGCCTTGGCCAGAAGCGGGCTTCGCGCGCCGGGCAGGTCGATCAGCACGTAATCGCTGGTTGCCCGGGCCTCCTCCAGATGGCGCTCGACGGAGGCCTGAGTCACGTAAGGCGTCACGGAAAGGCCAGGGATTGGCGGCGAGGCATCGAACCAGCGCGACATCCAGTATTGCGGATCGGCATCGAGAACGGTGACGCGGTGACCCATGCGGGAAAGCTCTGTGGCAAGTAGCAGCACGGCAGTGGTCTTGCCGGCCCCGCCCTTGGTATTGGCAAAGGTAATGACGGGCATCGTCGATCCCTGAAAAAAGGTTCGTGAGCCGGCATTGCTCTCAAAGGCACGAAGGTCATGGTGCCCTCGCACTGTCGCGCAACATGGTTAAAAAAGGCGAAACGCACCGGTGCAAGAGCGGCAGTTATCGCGGCCAGCCTTCTGTTGCCGGCGGCCTGCCTTAATGGCGCTTGTCGGCGGCCAGGACTTCGCGGGCGATCTGGTCGAGCGAGACAATCCGGTCGACGCCGCCGCGGGCAATCGCTTCCTTCGGCATGCCGAACACCACCGAACTGGCCTCGTCCTGCGCCACCGTGAAGGCACCGCCCTCATGCATTTCCAGCATGCCGCGAGCGCCGTCATCGCCCATGCCGGTCATGATGACACCCATGGCATTGCTGCCGGCCGAGCGGGCAGCCGAACGGAAGAGCACGTCGACGGAGGGACGGTGGCGGCTGACCAGCGGCCCGGCCCGCACGGAGACCTGATAGCGGGCACCGCGCCGTTCCAGCAGCATATGCTTGTCGCCGGGAGCGATCAGCACATGGCCACGCAGAACCGGGTCGCCATCTTCGGCTTCCTTGACCTCCACCTCGCAAAGGCTGTTGAGGCGCTTGGCAAAGGCTGCGGTAAACTTTTCCGGCATGTGCTGCACGATCACGATGCCCGGCGCATTGGCCGGGAGCGCCTCCAGAAATTCGCGCAGCGCCTCGGTGCCGCCGGTGGACGCGCCGATGCACACCACCATTTCGGTGGTTTTTGCCATGGCGCCGATTTTTGGCGGCGGCAGGATGGCATCGGCCGTCAGCTTTGCCGACACTGGCTCAGCACCCCGGAAACGGCGCAGCTTGCCAAGCCGCGCGCCGGCGGCAGCCTTGACGACACTGCGCACCCGCTCGGCGCTTTCAGCCAGATGGTCGGCAGCGCCGATCTTCGGCTTCTGGATAATGTCGACGGCGCCGGCTTCCAGCGCCTGCATCAGCGTTTCCGAACCCGCTTCCGTCAGCGAAGAACACATGACAACCGGAATCGGATGCTGCGACATCAGCTTGCGCAGGAAGGTGATGCCATCCATCTGCGGCATTTCCACATCGAGCGTGATGACGTCGGGCACGTCATCACGGATTCTGCGGGCCGCCACGAACGGATCGGACGCGGTCCCGATCACCTCGATTTCCGGATCTTCCGACAGCAGCATGGTCAGCGTCTGGCGGATGCTGGCGGAATCGTCAACGATAAGGACGCGGATCTTCTTTGCCGTCTTGTTTACCATGATCTCAGGCTCGCTTGAATACGGTATTGGCCACTTGCTTGATCGGCAGGTTAAAACCGGTTGCCGTTTCCGAATGACCGATAAAGAGATAGCCGCCCGGAAGCAGGCAATCACATAGCCGGCTCAATACATGCTGCTGCGTTGGCTTGTCGAAATAGATCAGCACGTTGCGGCAGAAGATTACGTGCTGCATGTCCTTGATCGCATAGGCATCGTCCATCAGGTTCAGCCGCCCGAAGCCGACGCGCTGGCGCAGTATCGGGGCAATGCGCACCTCGTCTCGACGCGGATCCACCGCCTGCATGATGTATTTTCGCTGCATCTCCTTGGAGACGGGGCTAACGATCTCGCTGGAATAGATTGCCCGGCGCGCGGTCTGCAGCACGTCGGTGGAGAGATCGGTGGCAATGATGCGGAAGTCCACGCCCTGCTTCTGGCCAAGGCATTCGGAGAGTACCATGGCCATCGTATAGGGTTCTGCGCCCGTCGAACAGGCGGAACTCCAGGCGCGGATCATCGTTTCGCCGGCCATCAGAAGTTCCGGAACCACCGAGCTGATCAGATAATCGAAATGCTTCGGTTCGCGGAAAAAGTCCGTCTTGTTGGTGGTCACCGCATCGATCAGGTAGACCTGCTCGCTTTCGAGACCATTGTGATTGAAGAGGTAATCGCAATAGTCATCGAAGGTCGCGATACCGGTGACACGCAGCCGCCGGCGCAGGCGTCCCTCCAGCATCGTCACCTTGGAGACCGGCATCTTGATGCCGCTGTAATCATAAATGTATTTCGCCAGCCGTTCGAAGTTCCGCGTGCTGAGGCGGTCATCGAGCGGTTGGCGAGCAAGTCCCGAGGCATTTGCCAAGATGGTCTCCCGTCACGCCACTTGCAGGGTGGATGTCACCCCGTCAAGTGCGTGGCTCTGGTCTGAGAACAGGCGGGCAAGGTCAATAATGACCACGAAACCGCCGTTGCGCCGGACGACGCCCGAGATGTAATCGGAGCGCCAGCGGATGCCGATATCCGGTGCAGCTTCGATCTGCTCACGCTGGAACGGCACGACTTCGTAGACGCGATCCGCCACGAGGCCGAGCACGAGCACCTTGTTGCCGACGGGAACGTCGAGCACGAGGATGCGCGTGTGCGGCGTCTTTTCCGTGCGGCTGAGGCCGAGCCGCAGGCGCAGGTCAATCACCGGAACACCCTGGCCTCGGACATCCCGCAACCCCAGCAGATAGTCAGGGCCGTGGGGGATCTTGAAAGGCTCCTCATGGTCCAGGATCTCCCGGACCACTTCGACCGGCACGGCAAAGATTTCTTCACCGAGACTGAATGTGACGAACTGGGCTTCTGAAGGTATCGCCATGGCTTTACGCGCTCTCCCTGAAATCGGCATCGTCGTCATCCGGGCCGCCCATCGACATGTCGAGCGCAAAACCCTTGGCGCGAGCCTGCTGGGCCGCAACGGACTGGGCATTGGTCGGGCGATGGACAGGTTTTGCCTTATGCGCCGGCGAGGACATCGGCTTTGCCGGGGCGCGGGCCGCAGACCGGCGCGCAGACCCGCTCTGGTCCACCTTGAAGAAGGCGATGGAGGCCTGCAGTTCCTCGGCCTGGGCGGCCAGCTCTTCAGAAGTCGCCGACATCTGCTCGGAAGCGCCGGCATTCTGCTGGGTCACCTT
>JAIXTO010000146.1 GCA_027483885.1 Rhizobiaceae bacterium | reverse complement strand
TTCGTGAAGGCCAATCCGACGGCGAAGGGCGTTGTGCTGGAAAGCCATGGTCTGTTTACCTGGGCCAATGATGCCAAGGATTGCTACCTGCTGACGCTGGAGATCATCAACAAAGCGATCGAATGGTTTGCCAAGGAAACCGAAGGCAAGGTGATCTTCGGCGGTGCCGTCACCCAGAGCCTGCCGGCCGAACAACGCCGCGCGATTGCCGCCCGCCTGATGCCGGAGATCCGTGGCCGCATCGGAAAGCTCGAGCGCAAGCTTGGCCATTTCGACGATCAGGATGCGGTTCTGGAATTCGTCAATTCCGCAGACCTGAAGCCGCTCGGCGCGCTCGGCACCTCCTGCCCCGACCATTTCCTGCGCACCAAGATCCGCCCGCTGATTCTTGATTTCGATCCGGCACAGCCGGATGTCGATGCGGTCCTCTCCGGCCTCGACCAGGCGCTTGAGGACTACCGTGCTGATTACACGCGCTATTACGAGGCCTGCAAACACGACAATTCGCCGAAGATCCGCGATCCGAACCCGGTGATTTTCCTCGTTCCCGGCGTCGGCATGTTCTCCTTTGCCAAGGATAAGGCGACGGCCCGCATTGCCGGCGAATTTTATGTCAACGCCATCAACGTGATGCGCGGCGCCTCGACCGTGTCTGACTATCAGGGCCTGCCGGAGCAGGAAGCCTTCGATATCGAATACTGGCTGCTGGAAGAGGCAAAGCTGCAGCGTATGCCCAAGCCCAAGAGCTTGGCCGGTCGCGTCGCCTTTGTGACCGGCGGTGCCGGCGGCATCGGCCGGGCAACGGCGGAGCGGCTGGTGGCGGAAGGCGCCTGCGTGGTGCTGGCGGATATCGATGCGGACGCACTGTCCTCGACGCTTGCCGATTTCTCCAAGCGCCACGGCGCCGATGCCGTGCGCTCGGTGAAGCTTGACGTAACGCAGGAAACTGCTGTCATCGACAGTTTTGCCGCGGCGTCCGTCGAATTCGGCGGTGTCGATATTCTCGTCTCCAATGCCGGCATCGCGTCTTCGGCACCGGTGGAAGACACCACGCTTGCCATGTGGGACAAGAATATCAGCATTCTCGCCACCGGCTATTTCCTTGTTTCACGTGAAGCATTTCGTCTTTTCCGCCGCCAGAAGCTCGGTGGAAACGTCGTCTTCGTCGCCTCCAAGAACGGCCTTGCCTCCTCGCCCAATGCGTCCGCCTATTGCACCGCAAAGGCTGCCGAAATCCATCTGGCGCGCTGCCTGGCGCTGGAAGGGGCTGATGCCGGCATCCGCGTCAACACGGTCAATCCCGACGCCGTATTGCGCGGCTCAAAAATCTGGAATGGCGAATGGCGCGAGCAGCGCGCGGCTTCTTCGAAGATCGAGGTGGACGATCTGGAAGAGCATTACCGCAAGCGCTCGATGCTGAAGCTCAACGTGTTTCCGGAAGACATTGCCGAGGCGATCTATTTCCTGGCATCCGATCTTTCGGCGAAATCGACGGGCAATATCATCAACGTGGATGCGGGCAACGCACAGAGCTTTACGCGATAAGGGCCTTGCGTCCGGATCCTATGCTCCTCACCCTCTCCCCGCCAGACGGGGGAGGTGGTTCACGTAACGCTTGAACGCGCCGGAGACAGCACCGCATATCCCTTCTCCCCGCCCGCGGGGAGAAGGTTGCGGCAGCCGGATGAGGGGCGCGCCTTTGGGAGGAAACACTATGACCGAACCGACAATTTCGAGCGATCAGATCGCCGAACACAATGACCAACACGCAGCCGCACTCGCTTCTGATTATTCAGCACTGGGCGAAAAGCTCGTGCGCAGTGGCATCGATATCGATGCCATCACGCAAAAGGTGTCCGAGTTTTTCGTAGCCGTTCCCTCCTGGGGTGTCGGCACCGGCGGCACGCGTTTTGCCCGTTTTCCGGGCCCCGGCGAACCGCGACACATCTTTGACAAGCTCGACGATTGCGGCGTGATCCAGCAGTTGACGCGGGCAACGCCGACCGTTTCGCTCCACATCCCCTGGGACAAGGCTGATCCAAAAGTCCTGAAGGACAAGGCCGCATCGCTTGGCCTCGGCTTCGATGCGATGAACTCGAACACGTTTTCGGACGCCGCCGATCAGGCGCACTCCTACAAATACGGCTCGCTCAGCCATAAGGATGCAGCAACCCGGGCGCAGGCCATCGAGCACAACATCGAATGTATCGAAATCGGCAATGCCCTCGGCTCCAAGGCGCTCACCGTCTGGATCGGTGACGGCTCCAACTTCCCCGGCCAGACGAATTTTACCCGCCAGTTCGAGCGCTATCTCGATGCCATGCGCGAGATCTACAAGGCGCTGCCGGATGACTGGCGGCTGTTTTCCGAACACAAGATGTACGAGCCGGCCTTCTATTCCACCGTCGTGCAGGATTGGGGCACCAATTACCTGATCGCCCAGACGCTCGGTGACAAGGCCTTCTGCCTCGTTGATCTCGGTCATCATGCGCCAAACACCAATATCGAGATGATCGTCGCCCGCCTCATCCAGTTTAAAAAGCTCGGCGGCTTCCGCTTCAACGATTCGAAATATGGCGATGACGATCTGGATGCCGGTTCGGTGGATCCCTATCGCCTGTTCCTCGTCTTCAACGAACTGGTGGATGCGGATCATCGCGGCGTGAAAGGTTTCCACCCCGCTCACATGATCGACCAGAGCCACAATGTCACTGATCCGATCGAAAGCCTGATCTCCTCGGCCAATGAAATCCGGCGCGCTTATGCGCAGGCCTTGCTGGTGGACCGTGCCAACCTTGACGGTTTCCAGGAGGCAAATGACGCCCTGATGGCGACCGATACCCTGAAGCGCGCCTATCGCACCGATGTCGAGCCTGTTCTCGCAGAAGCGCGTCGCCGGGCCGGCGGGGCGATAGATCCCATCGCAGCCTATCGTTTAAGTGGTTATCGCGCGGCAGTTGCAGCACAGCGCCCTGCAGTCAAAGGAGGCTCCGGCGGCATCGTCTGAGCCCTCACGGGGATGTGTGCCTGGTGGGTTTTCGCCAAACCAGGCACACAAACCCTTGTATTAGCTAAATAAAATGAAGTTTATTAACTATAATTTTTAATCAGATTTTAAAAACTTCGAATTCGCCCCCTTCGCACCGCAACACAGTTTGATACACTGTCGGCTATTGGTAACGGGGTCGAGACTATGGTGGATGTAACGGAGCGGACGCGACAGGCAGGCGGCGGACGCGAGGCGCCCGGCGGCATTGTCGTTCAGCATCCCTCCAAAGCCAGTGCGGAACGGCAGATCTTGCCGCGAGGCGGCGACGCACTGCCGATCGAGCTGAGCTTTGCCACGGCCTCCTATGAGCAGCTTGAGGTACGCCTTGATCCTGCCCAGAAAACCCTCTGGTATTTCATGCGCCCGACGCAGGCGCCAAGCTACACGCCTGCCCTTCTCAAGGATCTGAGCAGCCTTCGCGGCCGCATCCAGCAATTGTTCGAGCGCCCGGGCGACGAGTTGCCGCTGCTTTATCTGGTCAACGGCTCCAAGCAGCCGAACATCTTCAATCTCGGCGGCGATCTCGGTTATTTTGCCGAGCATATCCGCAGGCGGGATCGGGAGGGTCTTCGCCGCTACGCACTCGATTGCGTCGATCTCGTCTA